>CACZOZ010000024.1:0-2884 GCA_902782865.1 uncultured Eubacteriales bacterium | reverse complement strand
TCCATGATCGTGGACGTGGGCGGCGGCGTGACGGAGATCGCCGTCATCTCCATGGGCCGCTGCATCGTGCGGGAGACCTGCCGCATCGCGGGGGATCAGTTCGATGACGCGATCATGCGGTATATCCGCCGCAAGCACAACCTGCTCATCGGCGAGCTGACCGCGGAGGATATCAAGATCAATATCGGTTCCGCCATCCAGCGGCCGGAGGAACTGTACATGGAGGTCACCGGGCGCAACCTGATCTCCGGCCTTCCCAAGGCCCTGAGGATCTATTCCGACGAGGTGACGGACGCGCTCCAGGAGCCCATCGAGGCCCTGATGGAAAAGATCCACGGCGTCCTGGAACAGACACCCGCGGAGCTGGCGTCGGACATCATCGACAACGGCATCGTCCTGACCGGCGGCGGCGGGCAGCTCTTCTCCCTCAGGGAGCAGATATCAAGGAGCCTCAAGGTGGACTGCGTGATGCCCGAGGAGCCCCAGCTCACCGCGGCGCGCGGCTGCGCCATGACCCTGGAGCACTGGAGCGAGTTCGGGCAGTATACCGGCGGATACCGCCGGCGCTGACGGAAACTTTTCGCGCGGGACCGGGAAAGGACCGGCCCCGTGTTTTTTTGTCTTGGCGCGCGGGAAAGGCGAAAAACATAAATCAAACTTTACAGCTTTGCCCGATAGAGCTACAATGAACATTGATTTTTTTCCGGGAGGCGTGTTTATGGCGACTGTGATCCCCGCGGGCTACCGCCCGAAACTGAGCTTGTACGAGACCCAGCACTCCATCAGCCTGATCAAGCGCGTGTTCCAGGACAGCCTGGCCGGCGCGCTCAATCTGAAGCGCGTTTCCGCGCCGCTGTTCGTGGATCCCGCCACGGGCCTCAATGACGATCTGAACGGTGTGGAGCGCCCGGTGACTTTTGATATCCCCTATGCCGGCACGGACGCGGCGGTGGTCCAGTCCCTGGCAAAATGGAAGCGCATGGCCCTGTGGCGCTATGACATCCATCCGGGTAAGGGCATCTATACGGACATGAACGCCATCCGGCGGGATGAGGAACTGGACAATCTCCACTCCGTGTACGTGGACCAGTGGGACTGGGAGAAGGTCATCACCCGGGAACTGCGCAACAGCCATACGCTGCGGGAGGCGGTCATCGCCATCGTGAACTGCGTGTGCGACGCGCAGCTCACCGTCCGGGGCCGCTACCCCCAGCTGGGGGGCCAGCTGCTCAGCCGGCAGGTGGCCTTCATCACCTCGCAGGAGCTGGAGGACAGGTATCCGGACCTGACGCCCAAGGAGCGTGAAAAGGCCTTCGTGAAGGAACACGGCACGGCGTTCATCGAGAAGATCGGCGGCGCGCTCAGGTCCGGCAAGCCCCACGACGGACGGGCGCCGGACTATGACGACTGGAACCTGAACGGGGATATCTTCTTTTACCATGAGGTGCTGGACTGCGCCATGGAGATCTCCTCCATGGGCATCCGGGTGGACGCCGCCAGCCTGGACAGGCAGCTGACGCTCTCCGGATGCGACGACCGCAGAAAACTGCCCTATCATCAGATGCTGCTCCGGGGCGAGCTGCCGCTGACCATCGGCGGCGGCATCGGCCAGAGCCGTCTGTGCATGCTCCTGCTCGGCAAGGCGCACATCGGCGAGGTGCAGTCCTCCATCTGGGATGCCGGCACCCTCACGGCCTGCCGGGAGGCGGGCATCAAGCTGCTCTGATCCCCGCGGAACGGATCAGACCCGCGCGTATTTTCGATCAAAACCGGGAGAGGCATCCATGAAGAAGACCCTGTCGCACTCAAAAACCGAAAAGATCCTGCTCGCGCTCATGCTGGTCACTTTCGCGGTGTCCTGTGTGGTCACGAGCCTGTCGCTGCGGGTGATCCTGGACAGCGATGTCTCCGGTGAGATGGTCTATTCGCACCATCTGCAGCAGACGGGTCAGTTCCTCGCGGATGACTGGTATTATTCCACGAGCCTGAAGATCCTCAGCAACCAGCTGGTGTTCGCGCCGCTGTTCGCCCTGACGGATTCCTGGCATACGGTGCATGCTGTCGGCGCCGTGATCCTGCAGGCGGTGCTGCTGGCGGGGTTTTTGTATCTGTGCTCCTCCGCGGGGCTCAGCCGCTCGGCGGCGTATCTGGGCGGGACGCTCCTTCTGCTGCCCACCTCCGTGGCTTACGGCCGGATCGTGCTGTATCACAGCTACTATATCCCCAATATCGCCTGCACGTTCTTCCTGACCGGGCTGTTCCTGAAGATCCTCTACGGCCCCTGCGCGCCGAAACGGGCGGGAAAGGCCCTGCGTCTGGCCGCGCTGCTGGCGCTGAGCTTCCTGTGCGGCGTGAACAGCATGCGCCAGGCGGGCGTCACCTTCGCGCCGCTGCTGCTGGCCCTGTGCGCGGTCACGCTGCCCGTCCTTCACGCGAAGGACCGCCTTTCCCTGAAGGACCTGCGCCCCTTCGGGCTGCTGGCCCTGTCCGCGGCCGCGTTTTTGGCCGGCTATCTTCTCCATCTGTACCTCAGGCAGTTCTATCAGTTCCGGGATTACTCGGTCTCCCAGGTGATGTGGAACACGGACCGGGTGCCGGAACTGATCTTCGGGATCCTGCACTATTTCGGGCTCCGAAGGAGCGTGCCGATGATGTCCGCCTACGGGCTCGTATCCGTCATGGGCGTCTTCGCCGGGACCGCGGCGGTGGTGCTGGGATGCCTCAGTGTCCGGGACAGCCTGCGTTCGGGACCGGCCGGTGAGGCCCGCGCGGAGGATGCCCCCATCCGGATCGTGAAGGCGATGTTCCCCGCGGGGCTCATCGTGATCCTCCTGGAGGTGGTCCTGATCGACAAGGTCAGTCATCCGGTCCTGTATGTGCTCAG
>CACZOZ010000023.1:0-3661 GCA_902782865.1 uncultured Eubacteriales bacterium | reverse complement strand
TTCTTCACGGAAGGGAAGGAGAAGGCCTGGGGCCCCCGGGACTTCCGGTTCACCTGCGTGCCCGGCGCGGTGTATATTTTCGCCATGAGCGCCCCGGCCGACGGGCAGTACCGGGTCGGGAGCCTGGGAGAAAACAGGGGCCTTACGGGCGGCATCAAACGCATCACGCGTCTGGGCTCGGCCGGGGAGACCGCCTGGCGGCGGGACGGGGACGCCCTTTGGATCTTTGACGGGGACACATCCGATCTGCCGGCGGTGTTCCGGGCGGATCTTGACGAATGAGAGGAGAAAAGCGGCATGGAATTCATCAACGACAACGGGGCGCTGGTGTGCCGGCGCCGGGGAGAGACGCTGCGCCTTGAGCCCTGGGGGCGGGATTCCCTGCGGGTGAGGGCCGCCATGGCCCCCGCCTTCAGCGGGGAGGACCGGGCGCTGACGGAGATACCGGAAAAGGCGGAGAGCCGCATCACCATCGGCGAGGAGATGAAGCGGGAGGGAGACGGGGAGTATCATCCCCTGCCCCTGGCCCGCATCGATGTGGGGCGCCTGGGCGCCACGGTGAACCACGCGGGCGTCGTGACCTTTTACCGGGACGGGAAAAAGATCCTGCGGGAGCACTACCGCAACTACGGCGGCTCCGTCACCAAAGAGAGCCACTGCCTGAAGACCGTATCCCGGGAATGGAAGCCCTATCCGGGCGGGGACTGGCGCCTGACGGTGCGGTATGAGCCCAACGACGGGGAAAAGATCTTCGGCATGGGCCAGTACCAGCAGCCCTATATGGACCTGAAGGGCTGCGTGCTGGAGCTGGCCCAGAAGAACAGCCAGACCACCGTGCCCTTCGCCCTGTCGGACCTGGGCTACGGTTTCCTGTGGAACCTGCCCGCCGTGGGCAGGGTCTCCTTCGGGAAGAACCTGACGGAGTGGGAAGCCGCCTGCTGCCGGGAGATGGACATTTGGCTCACCGTGGGAGACGCGCCCCGGGACATCCTGAGGAACTACACCGCCGTGACGGGCCGGGCGCCGATGATGCCGGAGGACCACATGGGCTTCTGGCAGTGCAAGCTGCGCTACCGCACCCAGGAAGAGGTGCTGAACGTGGCCCGGCGCTATCACAGAATGGGCATCAAGCTTGACGTGATCGTCATCGACTTTTTCCACTGGACCGTCCAGGGGGACTGGAAGTTCGACCCGCTCTACTGGCCGGATCCCAAGGCCATGGTGGACGAGCTCCACGCCATGGGCATCAGGGTGATGGTGAGCGTGTGGCCCAGCGTGGACAAGCGCAGCGAGAATTTCTGGGAGATGGACGAGCGGGGCCTGCTCATGCGCACGGAGCGGGGCGCTCCCCAGACCTATGACTATCAGGGGGACTGCGTCACCCTGGACGCCACCAATCCCGAGACGAGGGCCTACCTGTGGGAGAAGTGCCGGAAGAACTACGCCTCCCTGGGGATCGACGACTTCTGGCTGGACAATTCCGAGCCGGACCTGGTGGCCTACGACTACGACAACTACCGCTACCACATGGGCCCGGCCATGGCCGTGAGCAATATCTTCCCCCAGTGCTACAGCCGCGCCTTCTATGACAACCAGGTCCGCGAGGGCCGTGAGGTGCCGGTGAACCTGCTGCGCAGCGGCTGGGCCGGCAGCCAGAAATACGGCAACGTGCTCTGGTCCGGGGATGTGCCCTCCACGTGGGAGTCCCTGAGGGATCAGCTCGCGGCGGGGCTCAATATCGGCCTGGCGGGCATCCCCTGGTGGAACACCGACATCGGCGGCTTCATGGAGGGGAACGTGTTCGATCCGGACTTCAAGGAGCTCTTGATCCGCTGGTACGAGTGGGCGGTGTTCCAGCCGGTGATGCGCCTGCACGGGGACCGGGAGCCCTTCACCATCCCGGCCCTGGATGAGAGGGACTTCGGCGGCGGCTATCTGCATACGGGCCAGGACAACGAGATGTGGAGCTACGGGGAAGAGGTCGAGAAGATCATGCGGAAGCACTATGATCTGCGCATCGGCCTGAAGCCCTATCTTAAAAAGATCTTCGCTCAGGCCCACGAGGACGGCAGCCCCCTGATGCGGGCCATGTTCTACGAGTTCCCGGAGGACAGGACCTGCTGGGAGCTGAGCGACCAGTACATGTTCGGGCCGGACCTGCTGGTGGCGCCGGTGATGGTCCCCGGCATGAGGGAAAGGCAGGTGTACCTGCCCGAGGGGACCTGGAAGGATATCAGGACCGGGGAGACAAAAAAAGGCGGCGGCTTCATCACGGCGCCGGCGCCCCTTGACTCGATCCCGGTGTACAGCCGGGTCAGGTGAGGAGCCGCCGGGCGGGACGATAACGGGAGGGACGACATGCCGACCACTTACGCTCACTGGCGTTTTGGGGACAGGGCGCTGCGGGAACTGGACGGGAATACCGAAAAGGCGGTGAAGGATCACCGGGCGCTGTATGATATCGGCGCCCAGGGGCCGGACGTGTTTTTTCACTACAACTGCCTCAAGGCCAACGACGTGACCCGCTTCGGATCCAAGATGCACAGGATGCCCATGGCGGAGCACCTGATCTCATTCGGGGAGAACTACCGGCGGGAAAAAGAGGACCGGGAGGCCATGCTCGCCTACCTGATGGGGTTCCTGAGCCATTTCACCCTGGACGCTTACTGTCACGGCTATATCGAGCGCAAGGAGGAGGCGGAGGGCCCCTCCCACGACAAGATCGAGGCGCAGTTCGACCGGCACCTCATGCTCAGGGACGGGCGCGACCCCTATCGCACGAAAGTGACCTTCTCTTTGAAGCCCGACGCCTTCACCGCCCGGGTGATGGCCCGGCTGTACGGGCAGTGGGACGAGAAAGTGATGCTCAAGTCCGTCAAAGATCAGGTGTTCTACAGGGATCTTTTGCGGGACAGCGGCAATGTGAAGCGGGCCCTGCTGACGGCGGCCATGAAAGCGGCGGGCGCGGCGCGGTATCTGGACATGATGATGGGCCCGGAAGAGCTGCCGGGATGCGTGTCCTCGAACCTGAGGCTGGACAAGCTCTTTGACCTGGCCGCGGCGCGGTACCGAACCCTTTCGGAGAGCCTGTACGCCTTCCTGGAGGAAGGGGCGGCGCCCGACGGGTTTTTTTCCCGGGACTTCGGGCCCGGTGAAAACTGGCGGAGCATCCCCCTCCTGCCCCCGGAGGAGGAAAGGAACTACCGGCCCGAGGACCCGGCGTAGCGGGCAAAACTTGTCAAACACACGGATAAATGATATGATGCGGTCGGGCCCCTCGACAAGGACCGGAAGGGGGCCCCGCTTTGAGCTGTCCGGGCCTGCCCGGCGGCGGATCACGTGAGAAAAGGGGGGCATCGGATGAGCGTATTGATCGGGGCGGACATCGCGCCCGTCGGGAGCGCCGTGCCCCTGTTTGAGGAAAGCGACGGGGACGGGCTGCTGGGCGGCGCGCTGGCGGCGGAGATGAAAAAGGCGGACCTGCGGGTGTTCAATCTGGAGTCCCCCCTGACGGACGCAACGTCCCCCATCAAAAAGCACGGCCCCCATCTGGCGGCGCCGGAAAAGTGCGTCTCGGGGCTGAAGGCCATCGGGGCGGACCTGGTCACCCTCGCCAACAACCACATCATGGACCAGGGGCCCGGGGGGCTCAAAAGCACCC
>CACZOZ010000022.1:0-6656 GCA_902782865.1 uncultured Eubacteriales bacterium | reverse complement strand
GCCGATCAGCCGTTTACCGTACATGGCTTCGTGGAGAACGGGGGCCAGCCGGACCAGGTGTCGGCGACAGCCCGCCTGGCCAATGTCCGCATGAAGGTGCTGCAGGGGAACAACCTGCGCTCTTCCTACAAAGATGCGTACGTGGTAGTCCGACACGGGCAGTATTCCAAGAAACAGGTGAAGTTCGTGCAGGATGAAAGCCGCTACGGCTACTTGCCCGGCGGAGACCTTTATCTGGAAGTGTATGCACAGCTTTTCTCCGGCGAGTGGAAGTACTACAAGAGCGAAACGGCTTCCTACCTGCCCAACGACAACGTCACGTTCAACGTGGACGCTGCCGGCCGTGAAGGCAGCCTTGCCGTGAGCATCGAAGTGGACCGCAGTGTGGAAACCATCACCGTGGAAGAGTTCATCGGCGAGAAGGCCCTGCCCGCGCGCGAACCTTATTTCGTTTTCAATGGCGATAAGGACGGCACCTTCGTCTATAGCTGCAACACCGGCTTCACCAAGACCGTGAAGGATGCCATCCTCACCCTCAACGCCGGAGCCAGCACCCACATCGAGCGCTTGGAGATGCATACGGAATCAGCCTTCGTGAGCCTTCCGGACGTGGATCTGGTATCCGTTGACGGGAGCGACAGGCAGAGACTGCTGGATGCCGGCCTGGATTGGGTGGCCGGCAGTGCCAGTAACCTGGGCTTCGTGGACTTCAGCGGGCTCGCCAACCGCATGATGGAGAGCGGCGACGCCTGCTCTGCCACCTTCTCCCTGACGCTCACGGATGGGGTGGGGCAGACCGTAGAAGGAACCTTTGCGCTGGACGTGAAGCCCTTCAAGGCTACGGTGAATATCGCCGACATGAATATCTGGGCCACGAAAATAACCGGAGTCACCGCCGTGGTCGCTGATGTGGATGCCATCCCTGCCGATGCTGTCCTGGGCCTCCAGTGGAGCACGGACGGCGCCAAATGGAGTGCGGAGAAAGCGTCCGTGTCCGTGAGCGGCAACACCGTCCGTTTCGGCGACGTCTCCGGCCTTGAGCCCGCCGTGGCCTACCGCTTCCGCGTGGTGCCCCTGCACCTGACCGACCGCGCTTCCGCCACGGCCGGCTCCTTCACCACCGAAGCAGCCTTGCAGATAGGGAACAGCGGTTTTGAGGAATACACGGAGCAGAGCTACACGACACCCGTAGCCATCCTGGGCAACTTCAAGGTGACCTGGTGGCAGCTTTATGGCAATGCCTCGAATGCCTGGTGGGGTGTCAATGCCTTGCGGACCATCGAAACTGACCGGATGGCCACCGGCTATCAGGATTACAAGACCTACCCTTGCGTGGCCCTGTTCAATTCCGGCTCCTATTCCGGCAACAGTGTGATGCTGGCGACGGTCTATATCGGCAATTCCGTAGCTTCGGAGATTGCACATGGCGACACTAACTATCCGGGAGAAATCTTCCTGGGGACGGCCAACAACAAGAACAAAGGCTCCTGGGCCAAGACCTCTGAGGGCCATGCCTTCGCCAGCCGCCCGTCGGCCCTGTCCTTCATGCACCGCTTCAACCCCAACGGGGCGGCCTATTATGTCCTGATCCAGGTGCTGGACGCCTCCGGCAACGTGATCGGAACCGGCGAAAAGAATGACGGCACGGATGCCGTCGACGCCTGGACAAGGGTGACCGTCCCGGTCTCATATACCGTAACCAACCGGAAAGCCGCATCCATCCGCGTCAGCATCCGCTCGTCCAAGAACGGCGGGGAGGGTGCCCGGAAACTGTCAGATATCTCCACGCTCTCGGGCAAGCACAAGATTTACTGCGGCAATGCCCTGTATGTGGATAACGTTGAACTTCTTTACCAATAGTCGAAGATGAAAAGAATACTCTATATCCTTGCAGCGGTCGTCACGGTGGCGGCCTGTGGAACCAAAAGCCCGATGCCCGCTGGCAACGGCCGGCTCTCCGTCACGGCTGTCCGGGAGGGCGCCTATGCAACCAAGTCCAATGATGTGCTGGCCGATTTCGTGGTGGACATCGTCCGCCCGTCTGACGGCTGGGTCCTGCACTATGACCGCTACGTCGACATCCCCCGGACGATTTCGCTGGGCAGCGGGGACTACACCCTTACCGTGGCGTCGCCGGAGTTCCGCCATGCCGGCTGGGACCTCCCTTGTTACAGGGGAAGCACCGACTTCACCATCCGCGTGGATGAACTCACGCCGGTGAACGTTACGGCCGGCCTTCAGAATATGAAGGTGAGCTTTGTCCTTACCGACAATTTCAAGAACGAGCTCAGCTCCTATACCATCGTGGTCACTAACGCCGCCTCCTGGGACGCGCCTGATGCCGGAGAGCGGAGCCTTACCTGGTCTTCCGTCACCGGCGACGTGGAGCAGAAGTCCGGTTATTTCTCCGTGGCGCCGCTCCGCGTGAAAGTGGATGGCTATCGCGCTGTGGACAACAGCGAGACCCATTCGGAAATGCTGATTCCTGAAGTGGCTGCCAAGGACCACCACATCATCACCCTGGACGCCCGCGTGACCGGCCAGGTGAACGGCATTTCCGTCATCATCGACCCCTCGGTGAACGACCGGTCGAGCACCGTTGAGGTGCCCGGCTGGGAAGAAGTGCCCGTGGACGGCGGCGATGATCCCGTAGATAATCCGGGTGACGACCCGCAACCCTCGACCGCACCCACCATGATGTGGGAGAAAAACGCCACATTCGCCCCGACTCCCATCAAGGAGGAAATGGACGTGGAGATCGTGATCGAAGCCCCGGAGGGCATCCGCGACTTTGTGGTGGATGTCGATTCCGATGTGCTGGGCGAGACCATTGCCGCCCTGGCGAATACCAGCTATACCTACAGTCCGGATACGCCTTTCCGGATGGACCTCATCAACGATGCGGCGCTGATCTCGGCCCTCGACGGCATGATTCCGGTGGCTGACCAGCTGAAGGGACGGACGCATGTGGACTTCTCTCTTTCCCAGCTGGTTCCGCTGATTGCCGTATATAACCCCACAAGCGGCTCGCAACATACCTTTACCCTGAAAGTTACCGACAACAAGGGCCAGAGCCTGGAGAAGGATGTCGTATTCTATGCCGAATAGCAAGATGAAAGCCAAGTATTGCCTTGTCGCGCTGCTCGCGCTCGTCGCCTGCGTGCGCGAAGCGGACCTGCCGCAGGGGAAGGGTTATCTCTCCGTGCGGCTGTCTGCCGACCTGGCGGTGACGCCGGCCGTGAAGGCCGAGGCCGGCGAGCCGGACCCCGCTTTCTCGCTGGAGATTATTCCGGCCGGAGAGGGTGAAAAGGTGACGGTCGCCGATTACCGTTCACTGTCCGGCGAGCCGCTGGTCCTGCCCGGTGGGAAATATACCGTCAAGGCCGTTTCCGGCCCGGATGCCCGGGTGAGCTGGGAAGAGCCCCGCTATGAAGGGGAGACGCAGGTCACGGTCCGGCCCGACCGTCTCACGGAGGCTGTGGTCACGGCGTCGCTCGCCCGTACCATGGTGACCGCGGAGTTCGACCCTGATATGGACCGCTTTTTCTCCGAGTATCGCGTTAGCGTCTCTAACGAAAGCGGGGATGTCCTGGAGTTCAGCCGTGCGAATGGGAATCTCTCCAGGAAGGGTTACCTTGCGGCCTCGTCTCTGGAGTGGGAACTGCAGATGGTGAATACCCAGGGTACCCCCTACCGGGTAGGCCCCGTTACGATCGACGATGTGGAGCCGCGCCAGCACTACCACTTCAAGTTTTCTTTCGACCGGACCCGGGCGCAGGCGGGCTCCTCGCTGATTCTCGTCATGGTGGATGAATCCCTGAACGAAAAACACTATCAGCTGGATCTGGACTTCTCCGGAGACGGACTGCCATCCATAAGCGGGCAGGGGTTTGACCTGGCCGACGGCATTGCCGTGAAAAAGGGAGACAGTGCAAGCAGGAATATCGTGGATTTCCGCGCGCCGCAGGGTATTAAGTCCCTTACGCTGAGCCACAGCGACGCAAAGATGCTGGCGGCGGGGCTGCCGCAGCATGTGCAGCTGGTGGAGGCCTCCGCCGCGACAGTTTCCGCCCTGAACGGACGGGGGCTGGCCGTGCCGTCGCTTCTTTATGGAGCCACGGAAGCTTCCGTGGACTTCGGCCCCTTCCTGGCAGGCCTTCCCATGGGAGACTATCTCCTTTCCCTGGACCTGATCGACACGCGCAACCGCTACAGCGCCGCTACGGTGGTGCTGTCCGTGACCTCGCCGGTGGACGCCGAGGCCACCACCGTGAAGCCGTGGGCCGGATTTGCCATCCTGAACGGCCGCTGGTTCACCGACGGGCGCCCTTCCGGTCTCCGCTTCCAATGGAAAAAGGCTGGAGATGCGGCCTGGACCGACTACAGCGGGCCCGTGAACTATAACGATGCCACCGCCACCTTCGGCGCGGAGCTCTATGGTTTGCAGGCCGCTACCGCCTACGTGTTCCGGGTGAAGACGGACAAGGAAGAGGAGACCCGGGAAGTGAACTTTACGACAGCGCCGGCAGGCACCATTCCCAATCTCAGCTTTGACGATTGGTACAAAAACGACAAGGCCTGGTATCCGGGTGCCAACGCGGCCACCCGTGTCTGGGATTCGGCGAATGGCGGTACGGCCAGCTTCGGTACGGTCTCCACCTCTCCGGAAGAGACCGACGTGGTGCGCGGAAAGGCCGCCCGTCTGGAAAGCTCGGCGGTCAAGGTGGTTGTCATCACCAAGTTTGCCGCCGGCAACATTTTCATCGGCGACTTCGTGAAAGTGTCCGGCGTCGGCGCGGAGCTGGATTGGGGCATTCCCTTCTCTTCCCGCCCGTTGGCCCTCCACGGATATTATAAATACCGCCCCAAGGCCATCGACTTTGCCGAGGATCCGTATAAGTCCAAGATTGGGGAGACGGATGCCTGTTCCATCAAGATGTACCTCTGCGACTGGAGCGCCAAATTCCGTGTGAATACCTCCAACAAGGTGTTCCTGCAGGACGACGACCCTTCCATCATCGCCATGTGCGACTTCTCTTCGGATGTGGCCACGGACGGGTATGTGGAATTCAACTTCCCGCTGCATTACCGCGACAATCGCACGCCCAGATATGTCGTCATCGTCGGTGCGGCATCCCGTCTCGGCGACTACTTCACCGGCGGCAAAGGTTCCACCCTCTGGCTGGATGAGCTGTCGCTGGTGTACGATGCGGGGCAGCTCTCGGAAGCGGAACGTGAGGCGGTCGGATATCGTAATCTGCCATGATGAAAAGAATTTTCGTACTGCTTCTGGCTGCCAGCCTTGCTTTGCCGGGGCTGGCCCAGGAGAATTTTAGCCGGGGCTTCGAAGGGAAGAACAAGATCTTCATTCCCAAGGGCAGCCTGGGCGGCGGACTCAGTGCCTCCTGGCGCAAATTCTCGCTGGGTGAGGACGAAGGCTTTACGGTGCTCTCCAAATTGGTCGGAGACCTGCAGGGAGGCTATCGCACCGCCTCCGTATCCCCGTCGTTCGAGTATTTCCTGGCCGACAACCTGAGTGTAGTGATGCGGTTCGATTATTCCCGGCTGGGCGTGGACCTGGACAACGCTTCGCTCAACCTGTCGGAAGGCCTGGGCCTGGACATCAGCGGTCAGCATTACAAGCGGCAGGCGTATTCGCTTGCCACGGGCATCCGCTATTATGTCCCTTTCATGGGCAGCCGTATCTTTGGTTGGTTTGTGGAGGGGTCGCTGAACGGCGGCTATGTCCAGAGCATGCTGTACGAGTACGACGGGGAGTTGAAGCAGGGGACATACAACTCCCATTGGAAACTGGCCCTGCGGATGGACCCCGGCGTCTGTTTCTTCGTGCACGAGAACTTCGATTTCGAGGTGTCCGTGGGTTTGCTTGACTTTAGCTGGAAGATGATCCGCCAGAATGAAAACCAGGTGAAAAACAGTTCCGGGAACAGTCTCGGGACGGGCTTCAACATCGACCTGCTGGCCATCCGCTTCGGAGCACATTTCTACCTGTGATGAAATTCTGGTTGCCGATAGCCCTCTGCGGCGTGCTGGTTGTCAGCTGCGCTTTCCCCAACGACCTGGATTATCCCCGGGTGGTCGGGAGCATCGTGGCGCTGGACCTGGAAGACGCCAGGGATGTGCGGATCAATCCCGGCGCGCGGGAGGTGTCCGTCGTCCTGGAGGAATGGGCCGATCCGGGCCATGTGAGGGTGAAGGAGTGCGTGTTGACGGACGGGGCCACCTGCTCCGACCTCGGAGAATGGCTGGACCTCACCCGGCCCCTGAAGGTGGTGCTGCATACTTATCAGGACTATGAATGGACCATTTCCGCCACCCGGCCCATCGAGCGCTATGTCCGTTGCACCGGGCAGGTCCAGGACGCCCAGTTTAATCTGGAGACCCGGAGCGTGTATGTGTATCTTCCTGATACGCAGCCGCTCGCGGCCGTGACGTTCGAGGCTATGAAACTGGAGCCGCAAGGATCCCGCATCACGAGTACGACCGGTTACGAAAGCGACTTTCAGCACATTTCCCTTGTCACCCGCGACGTGTCCTTCCCGATGACGCTGGATTGCGTCATGGAGCGGAGTTTCTTCGTGGAATGGGCCGGCGAGGTGATCGAGTGGCATCTCAAGGCCTTGCAGATGAAGGTG
>CACZOZ010000021.1:0-8840 GCA_902782865.1 uncultured Eubacteriales bacterium | reverse complement strand
GGACTATCCCGTGATGCGCACCCGCATCGAGGGCGAGACCTGCTTCTATCTGGCCGCGCTGATCAACGCCGATCACTGCGACGGCTTCACGCTGTTCGGCCCGGGCACGATCGACGGCAACGGCCTGCGATCCTGGAAGGCTTTCTGGCACCGGCGGGCCTGGAACCCGCAGTGCACCAACAAGGATGAGCAGCGGCCCCGTCTTACGTATATTTCCAACAGCCGCCATGTGACGGTGGCCGGGCTGTGTCTTAAAAACTCCGCCTTCTGGACGAACCATGTGTATCGCTGCCGGTATGTCAAGTTCCTGAACTGCACCATCTATTCGCCCTATGAGCCGGTGAAAGCCCCCAGCACCGATGCCATCGACCTGGACGTGTGCTCGGACGTGCTGGTGAAGGGCTGCGACATGCACGTCAACGATGACGCCGTCGTGTTGAAGGGCGGCAAGGGCCCCTGGGCGGACCGGCAGGAGGAAAACGGCATCAACGAACGCATCCTGATCGAGGACTGTCATTACCGCTTCAGCCACGGCTGCCTCACTCTCGGGTCGGAGGCGGTGCACTGCCGCAACGTGATCCTGCGCCGCCTGACGGTGGACTTCGCCGAGAACCTGCTCTGGCTCAAGTTCCGCCCGGATACCCCGCAGCTGTTCGAGTATATCACGGTGGAGGACGTCCGGGGCAGGGTGGACGATTTCCTGCACATCCATCGCTGGACGCAGTTCTATGATCTTAAGGACCGCCCGGACAGGCCGCCTTCCGTCGCCCGCCATATCACCATGCGGCGCTGTGACGTGACCTGCGTTACTTACTGTCAGGCGCCGGAGGACATGACGGAATATGACCTTACCGATTTTTCGCTGACGGATAATGAGGTCCGGTGGGAGCGCGCCGGGAATGACGCGTGGCTGAAAAACGACGCGCGGCTCCGTGATCATGGCACAAACACATAAGACCGATGATATGAAACGCCCCCATCAGCCGCCGGGACTGATGAGGGCGTTTTTTCCGGTTCAAAGGGGATCCCGGGACAAGCTCACCTTACCGGAAAGTGACCGCCGCGGGCATGCCCTTCTTGACGAACAGGGTCTTATAGGCCTTGAGCTTCGCCGCGGGACAGATGACCGTGGCGTCCTTGGGGACCATCTTGAACGCTGAGGCACCGATCTTGGAGGAGGTGAGGAGCTTGGTCTTGACCGTGATGGTCATCAGCGCCTTGCAGGCGCGGAAGGCGCTGGCGCCGATCTTGGTGACTTTCGTGCCCAGGGTGATCTTCCTGAGCATCGGGCAGGAACGGAACGCGTTGGCCCCGATGGTCTCCAGCTTGGTAAAGGCCGGCACCGTCGTCAGCTTCGAGCAGGACATGAAAACGTTGGCCCCGAGGGTCACCACGCCTTTGCAGCCGGTCACCTTCGTGAGCGCGGCGCACTTGGCGAAGGCGTTCTTGCCGATGGTCCTGACATACTGCCCGACGGAGACCGTCCTGAGGGATTTAAGGGCATAGCAGGCGCTCGGCGCGATCTCCGTCACCTTGTAGACAGCGCCCTTCACTTCCACGGTGTCCGGCACGGTCACTTTGGTCACGGTGGCCTTCTCCGGCCCCAGATACCGGGCGGTCAGGGTCTTGCCGTTCACCTGGTAGTTCGCGCCGTTCACCGTGGCGGCGCCGGAATAGGGGTTGGTGGGAGGCGCGGGCACCCTCACACTGGCCGAATACAGGAACACCTGATAGACCACCGGCTCGCTTTCCGCGCCCGTGACGGTCACGGTGTACAGGTCTCCCGCGCTGTAGGTGATGCCGCTCGGGCGGAAGATCACCGCCGTGCAGCCGCCGTAGCCGTCGGAATTGATATTGAAGTAGCCGTCGGCCTTCGCGGATGAAAAGCTCCAGGCCGCGCCGTCCTGCTCGCGCACGATCGTTACCGTGACATTGTCCGGATCGGTGAGCCCGCCGCCCATGAAGTCCAGGCTCCAGGGCAGGCTGCTGCTCATCCAGTCGAAGGGCATCACCTGGGCCGGCCAGGCGACGCGCCGGGGCACGCTGGCGCCCCATTCATAGCCGAAGGCGTACATGGCGGTGTGGCTGTCCACCTGCCCGAAGCCCGTGGTGGTCATCCGCGGGTCCAGCACCCAGCGCCGGTGCCCGAGCCGGTCGATATTGGAGGAATCCCCGTCGTGGATCCATCCCCTGAACAGCGCGTCGGCCAGGTCGCTGTAGCCCCAGCCCAGGTTGGAGGAACTCGTGCCCTCCTTGCCCAGCTGGTACAGATCGTCCGCCATCTTCGCCGGCTGGCTCGGATAGTGGGTGATCTGCCCGTTGACCGCGTTGACCAGCACGCCGGCCTGGCACATGGCGTTATATTCCGGGTCCAGCTTCACCTGCGAGCCGATGCCCGCCACATACCTGACCTGGTTGAGCGCGTTCAGGGACGCTTTCAGGTAAGCGCTCTTGAGCGTGCCGGGCGCGTACGGCGCGGTGGTGACCGGCTGCTGATCGTAAAAGCTCCCGGAATACGCCGTGGAATGAGATCTGATGAACGCGTCGATCTCGTCGACCGTGTGCCGGTCGACATCCAGATCCACATCCGCCGCCGCGGTGGCGCAGATCAGGAGCGTCAGCGCCGTCAGGCAGACGGCTAAAAGAAGTTTCCGGGGACATTTGTTCGTTCCGAACATGATGATTCCCTCCGTTTTGAAAGATCGTTCAGGTCGATGATAGTCCCGGAAGAGGCCTTTGTCAATGAAAGATATTCAATAATGATGAAATCGGCCCTTTCGTGTGGTATGATGGTCGCATGACCGGCCGCGCTGCGCCGGGAACGGACGCCTGACGGGAAGGGGAGCCCTTTCATGACAGAATATCTTGAAAAACTTTCGGCATGCCTGAAAAGGATCGAGGAAGAGGAAAAAGACAGTATCCGGGCCGCGGCAGAGAAGGCCGCCGAGGTGATCCGGAATGACGGGCTGATCTATGTGTTCGGCTGCGGGCATTCGCACCTGCCGGGGCTGGACGCTTTCTATCGGGCCGGCGGGCTGGCCAATGTGTCGCCCATGCTGGATACGGATCTGATGCTCCACAACGGGGCGGCCAAATCCAGCCGCATGGAAAAAATGCCGGGCATCGGCCGGGAAATATACCGCCGGTACCGCCTCACGGCCCGGGACATGCTCATCGTGATCTCCGCCTCGGGCAAAAACAGCGTGCCCTGTGACGTGGCGCGGTGCGCGGCGGACGACGGTGTCTTCACCGTGGGCGTCTCCTCCTCCGCCTACTATGAAAAGGGCGGGCGGCTGCACCGGATCGTGCCCCTGCATATCGACTGCAAGGTGCCCTACGGGGACGCCTGTGTCCGGGTGGGCCCCAATATGATGGGCGGACTGTCCACGGCGGCGGACTGCTTCATCCTCAACAGCGTCCTGATCGAAGGCGCGCGCCTGGCCGCGGAGCGGGGATGTGAAGTGCCGGTCTGGGTCAGCGGCAATGTGGAGAACGGGCCGGAGAGGAACCTGAAGCTGGAGGAGCGGTATCTGGGAAGGGTCAGGCATTTATGAGAAAGATCACTGTGGTGGGCATGGCGGGGGACTCCGTTTTCATGCCCGTGGATCATTTCCACCGGGGCGGCGAGACCCTGCGGGCGCTGGGCTGCTTTTCCGAGCCCGGGGGCAAGGGCTTCAATCAGGCGGCCGCCGCCGCCCGTCTGGGCGCGGATGTGTGCTTCATCGGCGCCGTGGGCAGCGACGGTTTCGCCGCTGCGGCCCGGGAAGCGCTGGAGAGGGAAGGGGTGCGTCCTTTCCTTGTGGAAAAGCCGGTGAAAAGCGCTTTCGCCGTCATCATGACGGACGCGGCGGGCGTCAATCACGTGACGGTCTGGCCGGGCCCCTTGCTGGGAGTGAGCGATGTGGAGCGCTTCAGGCCGCGCCTTGAGGAAACGGATATCCTGATCCTGGGGAACGAGATCCCCGAAGAAGTCAGCCTTCTGTGCGCCCGGACCGCCGCGGCGCGCGGGGCCGTGATCCTGTATGATCCCGCGCCGTATCGGCCTCTTGCGGAGGAACTGAAGGCGCTGGTCACGTATTTCACGCCCAACGAGCATGAGACCGGGGGCCTGGAGGGCCTGAACAATGTGATCCTCACCCTGGGGGAGAAGGGGATCGTGTATAACGGGCGGCGCTTCCCGGCCATCCCCGCGCGACCGGTGGACACCACGGGCGCCGGCGATACCTTCACCGGGTATCTCGCCGCCGCGCTGGCCGAGGGCCGCCCCATCGAGGAAGCCATCATGACGGCCAATACCGCCGCGGGACTGTCCGTCACGAAAAGGGGCGCTTTTTCCTCGATCCCGACAAGGGAGGAAGTCACGGAAGCGCTGGTGAGGATCCAGCGGGACGTGCACGCTGAGGGCGGGGAGGAGAATGCGTGAAGATCGCGGCGTTTTATGAGAATATCTTTGACGGCGTGAAGGCGCGGGGGCTGCGGATGGAAGAGACGCTCGCGTCCCTCAGGGCGGAGGGGATGGAGCGCCTCTATATCTCCGTGGGGTCCTGGAAGCGGGACGGGCACGCGCTCAAAGACATGCTGCGCCGGCAGGACATCGCCCTGGAGGGGATGCACGGCTTCTGTGATTTTTCCGCCGGCGTCGATCAAAGCGGGTACCGGGACATGATCGACCTGGCGGCGGACAGCGGCGCGGGCCATCTCCTGTTCGTGCCCGGCATGCTGACCGGGAAAAATACCCTGCGGGATCTTGAGAATATGACGGAAGGCATGCGCCGCGCCGTGGGATATGGGAAGACCAGGGCCCTGCCCATCCTGATGGAGGACTATGACGGGCTGCTGGCCCCCTATAACTGTATCGCCGGCCTTGAGTGGTTCATGCGGGAAGTAAAGGGGCTGGAATGCGCTTTCGATACGGGCAATTTCGTCATTTTCCGGGAAGATGAGCTGGCCGCCTTCGACCTGTTCGCGCCAAAGATCCGCACGCTGCACCTGAAGGACCGGTGCGCCTCGCCCCGGCATCCGGGCGATCAGCCCCTGCGCGTCGCGGACGGGTCCCTGACCTGGTGCTGCGCAGTGGGCAGCGGGGACATACGCATCAGGGAGATCCTGGAGCGGCTGAAACGGATGGGGTATCCGGGCGATGTGATCGCGGAACTGTACTGCGTCGATCCGAAGGAAGTGCTCGATGACCTGAGGCGGTCCGTCCGCTGGCTGCGGGAACAGGGGATCTGAAACACGCTCTTTAAGCCCGCCGCGCGGGATAAAACAGCATAACGATCCGGCGGCGCGGGGGTCCCCCCGCGCCGCCGCTTTTTGGTATTTCGTGTTATTAATATTTCGTGTTGTCCAGGAAGGTGTCCAGATACATGTGGCACACGTCGCGCACGGTCTTGTCGCTGTCCGTGGTGGCGATCAGGTATTTGATGAAGCGCCGGGGGATGACGATGTCGGCGTGGAGGATGTCCGCCGCGGCGTTCCGTTTGGCCAGTTTCATGATCTGGCCGCCCAGGTAATCCCCGCTGAATTCCTTGGTCACTCTCACCTCGCGTGCCCGCCGGAAGGACCGGTTGTGGAAATACCGCAGGACGCAGGCGAGCCCATAGGTGAACGGGGGGAGCAGCAGCGCCGGGATCACCACCGGGACCCGGGTGGCGAACCCGTAAAAGTCGTTCCATCCGCCGTTTTCATGGCCGATGAGCACCACCAGGGTGTAGTATACGCCGCCGTAGATGAACACCGGCAGCAGGGAGACGAGGCACTCTTTATACGTGATGTGATGATCGGTGATGAAAAACGAGAAGGCCGTAAAGGCGCAGATCGGTCCCAGGCCGTGCAGGAAAAACCGGGAACCGGTGAAGATCAGCACGAATCCTTTGACCGGGGACAGCACCAGCAGCGATATCACGAAAGTCAGCGTGACGGAGACCGTGCCCGCCAGCAGGAAACGGACCAGCCAGACGGGCAGGTGAAAATAGCGCTTTTTCAGGCCGTCCACGGCATAGGGGATCACCAGGCCCATGGCGATGGCCTCCAGGATGTTGGAGTTGACCGTGAACATGCAGAAGGTCTGCAGCCCCATGTGGTCGAAATTCTCGTCGTGCAGCGTGGTCAGGTTCATCACCACGCCGATGGCGGTGCACAGTACGACGATCAGGGCACTGATCAGGGCCAGCAGGCACTCCCTGCGGTTCTGCTTTTCATACATGTTCCGTTCCCCCTTCGTGAGAAGCTTTTCCGGCCGCTCTTTAGTTTTATCACATTTGAGCGCGTTACGCCATCCCGAAACGGCTCTTTTTTCGCGGGGCGCCTCCGTTCGGGATCGCTCGACGAAGAGCACGCTCTGATCACGCGCCGGCGCTCCTCCAGCCGGTGAGGGCGTCGAACACCGGCCAGCTCAGGGCGGCGTAGAAGCGGTGGCCTTCCGGGCCGATGACATGCGCGATGCGCCCGGGAGCGCCGGCCGCCTCGTATGAGGCGCGGGCGATGCGCACCTGTTCCTTCGCGCCCTCTGCCGGGAAAAGGCCGTCGTTTTCGCCGCTCACCACGATCAGGGGACGGGGGGCGATCAGGCCGGCGATATCGCCCATGTCGAACTCCCGGGCGATGCCGGGCACGTAGTTGCAGGCGCAGTGGCGGCGCACGCCGATGGAGGATATGAAGCTGCTGACCGCGCAGGAGGGCATGGCCGCTGAGATGCGTGTGTCCAGCGCCGCGGCGTACAGGGCGACGGTGCCGCCGCCGGAATTGCCCATGACGGCGATGCGGTCCGTGTCGATCATCGGGAAGTGCGCCTTCACGGCATCGATGGCGCGGGATACGTCCCAGCAGCGCTCGCCGATCAGGGTGTGCCCCAATAAAAGGGCCTGCAGCGCGGGATGCAGACAGGCCGGGCCCTCCGGCGTGCCGCCGCGCTCGCCGAAGGCGCGCTGCTCTATGGCCAGGGCCGCCTGATCGCGCTCGGCGATCTGCCGGGCGAAGTCCCGGTCGCCGCCGGCGATCTTTTCCTCGTCCCCCTCATAGACCGCCCGGCCCAGGGAGAGGTGCATGCCCTTGGAGTGCCCCTGCAGGCAGATGACCAGCGGCAGCTTTTCATCCGGCGCTTTCTTCGGCAAAAGCAGCTGGCAGATCACCTCCACATGGGGCTCGCTCTCGAACAGGAAGCGGATGCCGGTACAGCCGGGGCCGAAGTCCTCCGTCCGCTCGACGCGGAAATGATCCTCTTCCGCGCGCTCCATGGGCAGGCCCAGAAGCTCCGTCAGCCGGGCGCGGGCTTTGTCCTGCCAGGCGGCCAGGTCCTCATCCGGCCGCTTTCGCATGGTGAAGCGGCTCTTTTCCAAAAGTTCCATGTGTCTGTCCCGCGGATCAAGAGACATAGGCAGCCCTCCCGAAAAACGGTTTGATATCCCTCCCTTTAGTTTTATCACATCCGAGCCCGGAATGCTATCCCGTTTCATCACTTGACAGGCGCGCGATATCGTATATGATGACAAAAAAAGCAGCTTCTCCGGCGGACGGACGGGAAAGGAGACAGGATGAACACTGTTGAGGCGGCGATCGCGTACGTGAGGGAACTATTCGCCGGCAATTCCGGCGGCCATGACGCGCAGCATACCATGCGGGTATACAGGAACGCGCTCCTGATCGCGGAAAAGGAGCCGGGCGCCGATCCTGAGATCGTGGCCTTGGCGGCCCTTTTGCATGACGCGGATGACCACAAGCTGTTTGAGACGAAGGATTTTGCCAACGCGCGGGCTTTCCTCGCGTCGCAGGGCATCGCGCCCGACCGGGCCGAGGCCGTCATCAGGGCCGTCGATTCCGTCTCCTTCAGCCGGAACCGCGGGCGGCGGCCCGATACCTTGGAGGGAAAGATCGTGCAGGACGCGGACCGCCTGGACGCCATCGGCGCCGTGGGCATCGCCCGCACCTTTGCCTTCGGCGGGGAGCACGGCAGGAGCCTGGATTCCTCCATCGGGCATTTTTATGAAAAACTGCTCCTGCTCAAAGACGAGATGAACACCGCCGCGGCCCGCGGGATCGCTCAGGAGCGGCACGCCTATATGGAAGGCTTTCTGAAAGAATATGAAAAGGAGACACGGCAATGACCATCCGATCCGCGGCGGAAAAGGACTGTGCCCTGATCCTGAGATTCATCCGGCGTCTGGCCGAATATGAGAAGATGGCGGATCAGGTGGCCGCCACCGAAGAACTGTTGAGGGAATGGATCTTCGAAAAGAAAGCGGCGGAGGCGCTCTTCGTCTGCGACGGCGGCAGGGAAGTGGGCTTCGCCCTGTATTTCCGGAATTTTTCCACCTTCCTGGGCCGGGGAGGGATCTATCTGGAGGATCTGTTCGTGCTGCCCGAGTACAGGGGCCGGGGCTTCGGGAAGGCGCTGCTCAAGGCGCTGGCGAAGATCGCGGTGGAGCGGGGCTGCAGGCGCATGGAATGGGCCTGCCTCGACTGGAACGCGCCGTCCGTCGCTTTCTACAGGAGCCTCGGCGCCGTGCCGATGGATGACTGGACCACCTTCCGCCTGACGGGGGAGACCCTGAAGGCCCTGGCGGAATAAAAATGCCCGCCGCGGAAATGACTTGCCCGCGGCGGGCTGTTCAAAGCAAGCGACAGAAAATGACGGACAGGTCCGCGCTGACCGAGCCTGTGCCTGAGAAGGTTCAGGCCGGCAGCGGGGCCGCCCAGTGTACGGGGATATCCAGCGCCGTGAGCACTTCCTCCACGGTAGAGACCGGGGTGATGGTCAGGGAGCGTTTTACTTCCTCCGCCACGTCCTTCAGGTCGCCGGTATTGTCCTTGGGGATGAACACGCGCTTGACCCCGCCCCGCTG
>CACZOZ010000020.1:0-4682 GCA_902782865.1 uncultured Eubacteriales bacterium | reverse complement strand
GAAAGCAAGCCGAAGGCACAGCTCGAACGGCTGCAGCTTACTGCTGACCGCGTACGGACCGGGAAGGATCTGTTCTGAAGCATGATCCAACATGCCGCGCATCGACATGACCTGTCACCTGAAAACTCATCCGGCCTCGCCAAAAGCGGCTTGATGAGGTCAATGAAAAACCATATCGCATTTCTTCATCAGCCCGTCAGGGCGTCTTCATCAGCGCAGCGTCTTCATTAGCCCCGATCCAGCCTTGGCATGGATCCGGGCGGCTTCATTGGCCGGGGCCCCGGCGCCGGTTCCTGGGCATTTTCATTGGCCAAGGGCCCGGCCTTTGCCCCGGGCGCTTTCTCCCGCGCCGGCTCTTGCGTGTCCGCGCCGTCGATGCTATAAACAAATACTAATGACAGATAATTCACTTACGGATATCAGGCAAAAAAACTTCGCGGGAGACAAATCATGGAAACGATCATCGAACGGCTGCGGCGCTACACCGCCGCGGATCCCGACGCGCCGATCCTCTTCGACGACGCCCACACCAAGGGCATCACTTATGCCCGTCTGGACGATATGTCCGGGCGGGTCTACGGGTGGCTGAAGAAAAACGGGATCGGGAAGGAAGACTTTGTTTTGATCGATCTGCCGCGCGGAGTGCTGCCGGTGATCGCTATGATCGGTGTGTGGAAGGCGGGAGCGGCCTGGGCCCTGGTGGAGGACACCTACGCGCCGGAGCGCATCGACTATATCCGCCGGGACTGCGGCTGCAAACTGGAGATCTCCATGGAGATCTGGGAGACCGTCATGCTCACCGAGCCCCTGGAGGGGCACGAGGATCCCGATGAGCACGACGCCGCCTACGCTATCTACACCTCCGGCACCACCGGGAACCCCAAGGGCGTGCTGCACGAATACGGCAATCTTCAGCGGGCCATCGATTCCATCCGTATGGACGGGCAGGTGCCGTTTACGGAAAAGGACCTCCTGGCCACCCTGGCGCCGATGAACTTCGTGGCGACGGTCATCGTGATCCTGGCGGCCCTGAACGTCTTCCGCGGCAGGAACTACATCGTGTCCTATTCCACCATCAAGAACCAGTCGGCTCTGGCCCGCTTATTCCTCACCAAACGGATCTCCATCACCTTCCTCACCCCGTCCTACGCCCGCAGGCTCGGGAGCGGCACGGGCCCCTTCCTGCGGATGCTGTTCGTGGGCAGCGAGCCGGCGAACGACCTGTACAACAAAAACCTGGAGCTCATCAATATCTACGCCTGCAGCGAGAGCGGCTTCGCGGTGGGCTTCTTTAAGATCGACCGGGCTTATGAGACCTGCCCCATCGGCCGGCCCCAGGTGGACACGAAGATCGTGCTGCTCAAAGAGGACGGCACCGAGGCCGCGCCGGGGGAGACGGGGGAGTTGTGCTTTGAGGATCCCTTCGTGCGCGGATACATCCACCTGCCTGAGGAGACCGAAAGGGCCTTCCGGGACGGGCTCTATCATTCCGGCGACCTGGCCAGGATCGACGAGAACGGGGATTATGTGCTTCTGGGCCGCGGCGGCGACATGATCAAGATCAACGGCAACCGCATCGAGCCGGCGGAGATCGAGGCCGCGGTGAAGCGGGCCCTGAACATCGACTGGTGCGCGGCGCGGGGCTTTGAGGAAGAAGGCAAGAGCTTCCTGTGCGCCTACTACACGGCGGATGTGACCTTCGACCCGGCGGCGCTCCGGGAGGAGCTGATGAAGCGCCTGCCTTACTACATGATCCCGGCCTATTTCATGAAGATCGATACCGTGCCCCTCAAGGCCAACGGGAAGCTGGACCGCCGCGCGCTGCCCGAGCCGGACGCGAAGGACTTCCGGTCGAATTACGCGGCCCCGGAAAACGAGACCGAGCGGGCCCTGTGCGACGCGATGGCGCAGGTGCTGGGCCTGGAGATCGTGGGGCGGCATGATGATTTCTACGAGCTGGGCGGTGACTCCCTTTCGTCCATCGAACTGGTGAGCCGGTGCGGCCTGGAGGGCCTCACTGCGGGGATCGTCTTCCGCGGCCGCACGCCGGAAAAGACCGCGGCGCTCTATCTGGAGAGCCTGAAGGACGATGACGGCGTCCCCGCCGCCCAAAGGGAGCTCAGGGCCCGTGAGACGGAGCACCGTCTCACGCCGGAGCAGCTCTACATGGTGGACTATCAGCTCTACACGCCGAATTCCACCATGTATAACCTCTACTCCATGATCCGCCTGGACAAGGACGCGATCGACATGGAGAAGATGGCCTCGGTGCTCAAAACGGTGATATCGCGGCATCCGGCGCTCCTGACGAGGTTTGCCTGGAACCATGACCGGGAACTGGTGCAGCGGTATCACCCGGAACTTCTGGAGGACATCCGGGTGGAGCGCCTCACGGAGTTTGAGTTCCACTTCGTGCGGGACACGCTGGTCTATCCCTTCAAGATCGTGGGGGGACGTTTGTGCCGCTGCCGGGTGTTCGAGACGGAGAAAGCCGGCTACGTGTTCTTCGATGTGCACCACTCCGTGTTCGACGGCACGTCGCTCAAGGTGTTCATGGGGGATATCGGGAACACCTTCATGGGCCTGGACACGGATATGGACTATTACTATACGATGCTGCAGCGCCGCGAGGAGGACGAGAACACGGCCTTCTACGAGGAGAGCCGCAGGTACTTCGAGAGCCGGTACGATGATATCGCCTGGACCTGCTACCCGAAGATCGATCACGACTCCAGGGAAAACGAGATGGGCGAGATCATCACGCCCCTGGGGATCCTGCAGCCCCAGATGAACGCGATGGAGAAGGCGTACCGGATCAGCCGCAACGAGTTCTTCATCACGGTGGCCGCCCTGGCCATCTCCATCTATGACCGCGCGCCGGACGTGAAGATCTCCTGGATCTACAACGGGCGCGAGGATCTTAAAAACATGACCACGGTGGGCCTCCTGTTCCGGGACCTGCCGGTGGGCATCCGCTTCCGGGACACCGATACCCTGCGCGACGTGTTCGCCGACGTGCACGACCAGGTCCGCCAAGGCATCGAGCACAGCTGCTACCCTTATGTGGACACCCGCAACCAGGTCAGGGACGGCGAGTGCGCCTATCTTCTGTATCAGCGGGATATCCGCGACATGGACGGGATGGACGGCTTCGACGCGGAAATGGTGGATATCCGCCAGAACCAGGCCGCTTCCCAGACGGTCCTGGATATGGAGATCCTGGACGGCGCGGACGGCCTGAAGCTGATGATCGACTTCGCCGCCAGCCGGTATACGCGGGAGAGCATGGAGCGTTTCAAGGATATTTTCGTCAGGCTCGCTCAGGCCCTGGTGACCCACAATTCCCAGACGGACGTGACCGTCGGTGAGATCCGCAGAAAGCTGGAGGATCACGGGACGTTCTTCCGCGCGATCAAAAGCATCTTCAGCAGAAAGAAGTAGGTGGGGATGGACCAGGAAAAAGAGCTTTCACGGGAATTCACGTTCCTGTCGCTCATGAGGTTCGCCGCGCCCGCCGTCTTCACCTTCGTGTTCATCGGCGTGTACCAGATGGCGGACGGCCTGTTCATCGAGCGCTTTGTGGGGGAGATGGCCATCAGCGCCATCAACCTTTACTATCCCATCATCAGCCTGTTCATCGCCGTGGGGATCATGATCGGCAGCGGCGGCAACGCGGTCATCGTCCGGCTGGTCGGCGAGGGCAGGCGCAGGGAAGCGGGTGAGACATTCTCCCGGGTCATCACCTTCACGGTCATCCTCGGGATCCTGTTCACGCTGATCTGCCTGATCTTCGCCGATCCCATCATGCGCCTGTGCGGCGCCACGGACGGCAATATCGGGTATCTGCGCCCCTATTACCTGATGCTCAGCGCTTTTTCCATCACGATCCTTCTGCAGTCGGAGCTGGGGATCCTCATCATCGGCGAGGGCAGGACCGTGGTGGCGGCGGTGGTCATCATGATCGGCGGCATCGTCAACTGCGCGCTGGACTATGTTTTCATGGGCGTCCTCGATCTGGGGATCAAGGGCGCGGCCCTGGCCACGGTGATCGGCTACTGCGGCACCATCGTTTACGCGATCTGGTTCTACCTGATCGGCAGGAAAAGCTCCTACCGCCTGGAGGTGGCGAAGCCCGACATGCGCCAGATCGGCTTCATCTGCTTCAATGGTTCCTCCGACATGGTGTCCAACCTGGCGGAGGGGATCACGATCCTGTTCATGAACCATCTGGCCTACCGCTGCTACGGCGAGACGGGGGTGAGCGCTCTGGCGGTGGTGACCTATGTGCAGGTGCTGATCACCATGGTGTTCATGGGCTACACGTCGGCGGTGGAGCCGGTGCTCTCCTATCACTGCGGCAGCGGAGACTTCGGGGCCCGGCGGCGGGTCTTCCGCCTGAGCCTGCGCGTGATCTGTTTCCTGGGCATCGCGATCGCGGCGCTGCTGTTCATCCTGCGGCGCGGCATCGTGGGGATCTTCTTTGACGAGGACACGCAGATCTATGACATCGCGTCCCTGGGCTGCCTGATCGCGCTGCCCGCCTGCCTCTTCACGGGCTTCAACATCTTCGGCTCCGGGCTGTTCACGGCCTTCGGCAACGGGGTGGTCTCCGGGCTGCTGTCGCTGATCCGCTCCTTCGCCGTGCTCACGGCGTGCCTTTACGGCATGACGGCGCTGTTCGG
>CACZOZ010000019.1:0-8985 GCA_902782865.1 uncultured Eubacteriales bacterium | reverse complement strand
TGATCGCCTCTTCATCCCGCACGGCGCCGCCGGCCCTGGACATTTCGGCCATCACATGGCCGAGAGCTTCGCCAAGGTCGCTGCGGCTGCCCATCAGTTTATCCGGCAGGGCAATCAGCCTTGCCGCCCGGGCGGCCTCTTCCTCCGGCAGGTCCTCCGGTCTTCTCCGGGGTGCGGGATGGCGCGCGATGTACATGGCCGCGCGTTCGGATCCCACCTGCCCGGCGTTGAGGGCGCTGCCCCCGGGGCGGTACACCCCATGGCTGCCGGCGGCTTCGCCGCAGACGAACAGATGGGGCACGCTGCTCTGCCACCAGGCATCGATGCTCAATCCGCCGTTGTTGTGCTGGGCGCACAGGGCGATCTCCAGCATCTCATGTTCCAGGTCCACGCCCCTGCCGCGGTAGAAATCCACGGCCGGCGCGTTCATGTGGGCCAGGCGGTCGATGGGCCTCCCAAAGAGGGCGCCGGTCTTTTCAAGATAGTCGTGAGCTTCCTGATTCAGCAGATCGAAGGAGAAAGCGTCCCCCAGCGGGTTTTTGCGGAAATCCAGGAAGATCCGGCGGCCCTTGACTTTGCTCTCGGTGTAGACCACCAGATCGATCAGAGAGGATCCGTCCAGGGCCTTGCGCACGTCAAACGGCCACTGATACCCCTTGAGGAATACCAGGCTGAGGATCCGGGAGGGATCCCCGATATAGTCCGGAAGGAACTCGCGCTCGTCGCCGCCTTCCGGATCCGTGGAGATGAAGCGGGGCAGTACCTGCATATAGGTCCCGCTGACGTTCCACCGCGGCGCGACGGAGGCCAGGCCGTACTGCCATTCCGTCAGGTTTTTCCCCATGGCGCCCGCCTCAAAGGCGGCACCGCTCATGCCGTGCTGCAGAGCGGGATAGCTGCTGTCCATGTAAATGCCCGCGGGCCCGCCGGTGCAGTAGACGATCTGCCCGGCCATGAGCATTTCGTACGTGCCCGTGTCCGTTTTGAGGCACAGGAGAGCGGCCGCGCTCCCGCTGCGGTCCTTCAGGATGGCGATCACCATGTGCCGGTCCAGGATGGGGATGCCCTTGGAAAGGACGGAGCTCTCCAGGGCCTCGGTCATCCTTTTGCTGGTGAGTGGGCCCACGGAGGTGGCGCGGGTGCGGGGATCATGATCCGTTTTATAGCCCACGTACTGGCCGTACCGATCACGGGGAAAGGGCACGCCCAGGCCGCACAGCCTCAGGAAGCAGCCCGCTGACAGGGCCGCCTCGCACAGGGCATGCTCACCGTCCATGCACTGGCCGGCGAAATAGGTCTCCGCCATGTCGCGGACGCTGTCCGGAGTATCTCCCGAGAGCGTCAGTTTGTAATAGGTCTGTTTATCGGATCCCGTGTTTCGTGATGTGCCGGCGACACGGTCGTCGGTGACGATGGCGATGTCCCTGACGCCGAACTCATACAACCGGTCGGCCGCGTTATAACCCGCGCAGCCGGTGCCCACCACCAGCACGTCATAGATGCTGACCGGGATCTGTGCTCCGTTGAGGTGCGTGACAGTCCTTTCCATGGAAGCGCTCCTTGTCTCAGAGAGTGCGGATATTCATGTATCCGCCGTCCACGTGGATCACCTGTCCGGTGGTGTAGGTCATCTGCCCGTCCGTGAACAGCGCCACCACGTTGGCCACGTCCTCCGGGGTGCCCCAGCGGTGGATCGGGAATTCCGTTCCCTGGAGCAGGCGGTCATACTTGTCCTTTACCTTGGCGGTCATGTCCGTGCGGATGACGCCCGGCTGCACCTCGTACACATAGATGCTTTCCGAGGCCAGCCTGTCCGCGAACAGGCGCGTGAGCATGCTCACGCTTGCCTTGCTGATGCAGTATTCCGGCCGGTTCGGGGAGGATACGAACTGCGAAAAGCTGGAGATGTTGACGATGACGGCCCGCATGCCGTCCTCGCGCACCGGCTGAGTGAGCATCTGGTTCACCACGGCCTGTGTCATGAACATGGTGCCCTTCACGTTGACCCCGACCACAAAGTCGAAGGACTCCTCCGTGGCGGACAGCAGGTCCTGCCGGACCTTCGGGGCGACGCCGGCGTTGTTGACCAGCACGTCGATCCGGCCGTACCGGCGCACCACCTCACGGACGAAAGTCTCCCGGTCTTCGGGGGAAGTGGTACTGCCCCTGAAATAGAAGACCTCGCCCAGCGCCTCCATGGCCCGGATATGGTCCTTGACCTGTTCCGGGTCGTTCACGTCCAGGATGCAGACGGTATAGCCCAGTTTCAGAAGCCTTTCGGCGATGGCCTGGCCGATGCCGCGGCTGCCGCCGGTCACGATCGCTGTTTTGTTCATTGCCGATATCCTCCTGTGATGATGCTACAGTGATACGGCCCGTCCCTCCTGGGCCGACTGATACGCCGCGTAAATGATCCGGATGGTGTCACAGGCCAGAGGAAAACCGGATTGCGGCTCTTCTCCGGTCTTCATGCAGAGCAGATGATCCTTCAGCTCGCCCAGGTAGCCCCGCATGACCGTTTCCTCCAGGAAGACGGACTGCCACCCGGCCCTGTGGCCGAGCTTTTCGGTCATATACACGTCCTTAAGGCCGTCATCGTTCTCATGATAGACCAGCATGGCGTCGTTCGGAGCGATATGACACTGATAATTGCTGGAACCGGTGAACACTTCCATATTGTTCCTGGTGCCGCCCACCGTATTGTCGCTGGCCAGGATCTGCGCCACCGAGCCGTCAGAAAAGGTCACGATCACGTCCGCGAAATCCTCCACGTCCACGGGCCGGGCCGCGATGTAGCGGTGTTCGTCGCCCTTGAGCATGGCGCTGAGGCTGCCGGTGACGGCGGTCACGGATACAGGCCGGATCTCTTCTCCCCGGGCCGCGGCTTCCACCCGCTTGAGGTACAGGGCCGCGGACAGGGGATGGCAGCCCTGACGGATCAGGGCGCCGCCTCCGTTCAGCTTCCAGTACGGCGCGTGGGCGGCGTGGGACCCGCTGTGGGACTCCTCACCCTTGATCAGCAGGATCTTGTCCCGGCGCCGGCGCAGAAACTCCGCGCATTTCTGCACGGAGGGCGCGTAGACGTAGTTCTCCGCGTAATACAGGTGTTTTCCGGTATCTTCCATGGCTTCGCGGATGGCTGAAAGAGCATCCGACGCCTTCCTGAACATCAGGGCCCGGGAAACCGGTTTCCCGTCCGCGTCCACAGCCGGCTCGAAGAAGCCGGTGAGCGGCTTTTCGCAGATCACGTGTTTGCCCGCGCGCATGGCGCTCACGATCATGTCTTTGTGGAGCGCGGGGGGCGTGATGATGTCTATCAGGTCGATCTCCGGGTCCTTGAGGAGGCTCTCCAGATCACCGTAGACCCTGGGGATGCCCCAGGCCTTCGCGAAGTCCGGGAGCGTATCGTCTTTTGAGCATACTGCCGTCACGCAAACATCGCTCATGCCCAGCTGACGGTATGAGTCCATGTGCAGGCGGGCGGCAAACCCGGAACCGACCATGCCGATGCGGATCATATGAATTCCTCCTGTCGATCGATGTATCACGGCGCGGTGCCGCGCAGCTTTCTGTCACGGGATGTGAGCGCGAGAACGACGAAAATGCCCCCGGCCAAGAGGATGAACACCGTTGAAAACATGATTCTCACATCGGAGATGTCCGCCAGCCAGCCCGTCAGCGCCGGGATCACCAGGGAAGCCGCGGCGCTGGAGGTGGACATCATGCCGGAGACCGTGCCGGAGATCTTCGGGAACATGTGCCCCGCCACACCCACCAGAAGGTTGAACAGTGAACCTGTGCACATGCCGGCGGCCAGGGCAAAAAGACGGAACAGGCCCGCCTGGCGCGTGAGGACGCATACGCCGTAGCAGATGACGCCCGCGGCGGGCGCGATGAGCAGCAGCCGGAGATTTGAAAGCCGACGGAGAAGGCGCGTGATCAGGAGAGATCCCACGAGCGCGCCGATATTGAGGATGCTCAGGACGAATACGGCTTCCGCCGGGGCCATGGATGTGTTCTCCTGAGCCAGGACGGAGATCCAGGTCAGCCCCATGGTGTGCGCCCCGTACAGGCAGAACGTCGCCAGCAGGAGGAGCAGCCCCTCTCTTTTCATTTTCGGTTCCCCGGTATAGCCGTTCTCCCGGACCGTGCGCACCGCCAGGGGAGGGAAGGAAACGAAAAACTTGACGAGGATCATGGCAAGAGAAACGCAGGCGCAGGCCCAGTACAGGGTCTGCCAGGGCAGCCCGTTGGCTAAAAGCACACTGGAGCCCAGGGGCACCAGGATCGCGCCGACGGCATAGACCGTCTGCACCCGCACCTGGGCCGCGTCCGTTTTGCCCGTGGGCGCGTAGCAGTCGAAGATCAGCGCCAGCATCGTGGTGTTGACCATGCCGTAGGAGATCCCGCAGAACACGCACATGAGCATGCCGCCGGTGAGCGTGGTCACAAAGGGCATGGCCGCGAAAAAGACCGCCATGCCGGAAAAACCGGCCAGGACGATCGTTTTGCGGCCGAAGCGGTCGGACAGGGCGCCGCACACCACCTGGATCAGCAGACGGCCCACGCCGATGCAGCTGATCAGCAGCGTGATCCGGTTCGCGGGCACGCCGTAATGCTCCGACAGACGTCCCTGGGTGGAATTGACGATCGTGATCACCGCGCCCAATAAAGCCATGGCAGCGTAGGAATACACGGCCGCGGCGCGCGCGGCGTTCTCTCTGCCTCTCATCAGATCGATTCTCCCAGGAACGCGGATATGACGTCCGGATCGTTCAGCAGTTCCCTGCCGGTGCCGTCCTTCCGGATGACACCGTTTTCCAGCACGAAGGCCCTGTCGCAGATCTGAAGGGCCTTGCGGGCGTTCTGTTCCACCAGCAGGATGGTCACGCCGGAATCCCGGATCTCGTTGATCATCCTGAATACGGTATTGATCACGATGGGGGCCAGGCCCAGTGACGGCTCGTCCAGGAGCAGCATCTTCGGCTGGGCCATCAGGCCTCTGCCGATGGCCAGCATCTGCTGTTCGCCGCCGGAGAGAGTGCCCGCGAACTGGTCCTTTCTTTCCGCCAGGATGGGGAACATCTCCAGCACCTTGTCCAGGGTCTTCTGCAGCTCCGCGCCCTTGTACAGGAAGCCGCCGATCTTCAGATTGTCGATCACGGACAGGCCGGCGAACACCTTCCGGCCCTCCGGCACGTGCACGATGCCGGCGCGCACGATCCTGTGGGGCGCCATCCTGACGATCTCCCTGTCGCAGAAGCGGATCGAGCTCCCGGCCTTGGGGTCGGTCAGGCCGGATATGGTGCGCAGAAGGGTGGATTTGCCCGCGCCGTTGGCTCCGATGATGGAAACGATGCTGCCTTCCTCCGCCGAAAGAGCGGCGCCCTGCAGCGCCTGGATATGCCCGTAATTGACGGACAGGTTCTTGATCTCGAGCATCATCGCTTCATTCCTCCTCGCCCAGATACGCCTTGATGACATCCGGGTTTTTCTGAACTTCCGCCGGTGTGCCCACGGCGATGGTCTCGCCGAAGTCCTGCACATAGATGGTCTCGGATACGTTCATGACCAGTTCGAGCCGGTGCTCGATGAGCAGGATGGTCATCCGGCGCTCGTCGCGGATGCGTTTGATCAGCCCCATCAGTTCCTGCACCTCCCGGGGATTGAGGCCCGCGGCGGGCTCGTCCAGGAGGAGCACCTTCGGGTCGGCGGCCAGGGCGCGGGCGATCTCCAGCTTGCGCTGCAGGCCGTAGGCCAGGTTCTCGGGATTTTCCAGCGCGTAATCGCCAAGGCCGATCCATTTCAGCTCGCTCAAGGCCCTTTGCCGGGTGCGCCTTTCCTCCCGCCAGCGGCGGGGGGTGAGCAGGATGGCGTCCAGAAGATTATAATCGGAGGAGGAATCCAGGGTGGTCTGCACGTTCTCCAGGCAGTTGAGGCCGTGGAAAAGGCGGATGTTCTGGAACGTGCGGGAAATGCCTTTGAGTGCGATCTTGTGCTGCGCCAGGCGGGTGATCTCCTCGCCGTCCAGGAAGATCTGGCCGCTGTCGGCCGTGTACACGCCGGAGATCACGTTGAAAATGGTGGTCTTGCCCGCGCCGTTGGGGCCGATGATCCCGATGATCTGGCCTTCTTCCGCGGTCAAGGAAAAGTCCTGCACGGCTTTGACGCCGCCAAAGCTCAGGTATACATGCTTCAATTCAAGTCGGCTCATGGCTTCAGTGCTCCTTCCCTGGCTTCCGCTTCCTTAAGCAGGCGCTTCATGCGCTTGTCGCGGGTCGTGAACAGGTCGGAAAGCTCCCAGTAGCCGAACAGGCCGTTGGGCTTGAAGTTCAGCACCAGGAGCACCATGGCGCTGTAGATCAGCACCTGGTAATCCGCGAACCGTGAGAAGAACTGGCTCAGGGCGTTCAGGCCGAAGGTGGCTACGATGGAGCCGGTCAGGCTGTTGACGCCGCCGAAGAATACCCACGCGACCCATTCGCCGGATTTGCGCCATCCGAACAGGGAGGGGTCCACATACTGCAGGTAGAAGGCGTACAGCCCGCCCGCCAGGCCCGCCAGGCCCGCCGCGCACAGGAATGAACGCATCTTGACCGCCGCCATGTTGATCCCCATGGATTTGCTGGCCAGTTCGTCGGATTTGACGGCCACGGCCATGCGCCCGAATTTGGAGTGCCTGAAATTCCAGGCGAAAAAGATACCGAACACCAGGAAGACCGCCGCCACGATCAGGGTGGTATGCTTGGGAATATCGGACATGCCCAGGGCGCCGCCTGTCACGTTGGACTGGTTCAGCAGCGCGATGACCGCTTCACCGTAGCAGAGAGTGACCAGTGCCAGGTACTCCTTTCTCAGGCGCATGATGGGATAGCCGCATATAAAGCCCATGGCGACCGCCAGCACGATGCCCACGATCAGGCAGGGGATGAAGGGCCAGGAATACAGCTTGCCCAGCACGGCCGCGGCATAGGCGCCCAGCGCCATGAAGGAGGCCTGGCCCAGGGAGAACATGCCCGTCAGTCCCGTGAGGATGAACAGCCCGCACACGGTGATGCAGGTGATGGATGTGAATGTCAGCACGGATTCCACATATGTACTCATTTATATCGCCCCCTTCCGTCAGGCCTTGTCCTTGACCACCACGCCGGAGATGCCCTGCGGGCGGATCAAAAGGAATACCAGCATCAGCACAAAGATCACCACGCGCGCCATGTTGGACCCGACGAAATATACCAGGAACTGTTCCACCACGCCCAGGGCGAAGGCGCCGATCACCGCGCCGTAGACGCTCCCCAGGCCGCCGACCACCGAGGAGATGAAGCCCTTGGTGACCACATCGCTGCCCAGCTGGGCGTATATCTTGTTTTTCACGCCGAGGAACACGCCGCCGACACCGGCCATGATGCCCGCCAGGATAAACACGATCTGGATGGTCATGGACACGTTGATGCCCATCAGATTGGCGGTGTCCCGGTCAAAGGAAGTGGCGCGGATCGCCCGGCCGTGCTTGGTTTTATACAGGAACACGAAAAGCAGCCCCAGCACTACCACGGCAGAACCGAACATATAGAGGTAATTGGTCATGATCGTGTAGCTGGTGCCGAAGATCGTGATTTTGACCGCGAGGGATGAATAGAATTTCGGGAACGCCAGGGCGCGGATGCCCACGCCGTTGTTGACCAGCTGTTCCACCAGGGTGCCCCATGTGAGAGAAGAAACGAAAAAGTAGAAATTGGACGCGCTTTTTTTGGCGATCCGCCGGAAAGCCAGGAACTCGGTGATCGATCCGATGAGCGCGCCGGCCAGGATGGCGGCGAAAAGGCTTCCCCAAAGCCCGAGTCCAAATCTGTTGCAGAGCCAGTAGCTGACGAAGGCGGCCGCGCTGATCATGGAGCCGTGGGCGAAATTGGTGAACTTCATGATGGAGTAGACCAGGCAGAACCCGACAGCGATCAGGGAATAGGAGCCGCCGATGGCAAGGCCGTTGAACAGAGTCTGCACAAAAGCTGTGAACGCCATGATGGATGCCTCCCGGGAAGATTGGTGGTTCAGATAAGGGGCTGCCACCAAAGGATGGCAGCCCCGAAAACGTCAGAACAGGTCTCTTCGATCAGTAGGAGAACTCTTCGAGGGTGTAGTCCACGGTCTCGGCGGAATAGCCGACCAGCAGCTTGTACCCGGAGGGCGTGCCCTCGCCGGTGTACTCATAGATGTTCATGGCCAGGCCATAGGGCTGGTGGGTGTTCTCGCCCAGGGAGATGATACCGGTCAGGCCTTCGTAGTCCTTGAGGGCCGCCAGCTGGTCGTGGACGCCCTGTGTGGTGGCGCCGCCCTTGGAGATGCTGGTCATCAGCACGTTCGCCATGTCATAGCCCAGGCAGAACTTCATCAGGTTGGTAGCGCCGGTGTATCCGGACCAGGCGGCGTACTCATCCCAGATACCGTTGATCTTTTCGCTCTCCAGGTCGATATTGGAGACGAAAACGCAGCCCTTGATGATGTCCGGAGCCACCTGCTCGTTGAGCACGGGCGCGGCGTCCAGGCCGCACACGATCTGGCCTTCCCAGCCGTAGGAACGGATCTGCTCGATCATGCCGCCGAGCTCACCGGTGTAGTTCGGGCAGAACAGCACGTCGGGATTGACCTCGAGCATCTTCATGATCTGGGTGCTGAAGTCGGTATCGCCGGCCACGAAGTTCTGGGCCGCGGCGATCGTGCCGCCGTTGGCCTTCATGTAGGCGGTGAAGGCGTAGTAGAGGGAGTAGCTGTAGGAGTTATCCACGCGGTAGAGCACGGCCACGTTCTTGTAGCCCTGCTCCAGGCACCACTTGGCCTGGATAGCGCCCTGCAGGTCGCAGGAGGGCTGGCTCAGGAACATGTAGGTCCAGGGATCGGTCAGAGCGCCGATCTCGCCCCTGCGGGTGCAGCGGCTGTCCATGCCCATCATGAAGATCGGGGTGCCGATCTCTTCGGCCACGGGCG
>CACZOZ010000018.1:0-4220 GCA_902782865.1 uncultured Eubacteriales bacterium | reverse complement strand
TTGTAGGGATCCGCGGCGTCCCGCATGCCGTCGCCCAGGAAATTGAAAGCCAGCACGGTGAGCACCACGAAAAACAGCGGGATCAGGCACCAGGGATGGCTCACGATATTCGTCACGTTCTGGGCTTCCTTCAGCAGCACGCCCCAGCTGGTGGCCGGCGCCTGGATGCCCAGGCCCAGGAAGCTCATGCTGGTCTCGCCGATGATCATGGAGGGGATTCCCAGGGTCAGGCTCACGATCAGGTAGCTCATGAAGCCCGGTACCATGTGCTTCATGATGATCTTCATGTCGCTCACGCCGGCCAGCTTCGCCGCCATCACGTAGTCCTCGTTTTTCAGCGACATGAACTTGCCCCGCACCACCCGGGCCAGGCCCGTCCACCCGATCAGGGACAGGATGACCGTGATCAGCAGATACATCTGCACCGGGGGGATGCCCGCGGGGATCGCGGCGGAGAGCGCCATCCACAACGGCAGGGAGGGCAGGGAATTGAGCACCTCGATCACTCTCTGGATCACGTTGTCGATCCATCCGCCGAAATAGCCGGACACGGATCCGATCAGCAGGCCCAGGATGAAGCTGATGAAGGTCCCGGCGAAGGGGATGGTCAGGGACACCTGGCTGCCCAGGATGATCCGGCTGAACAGGTCCCTTCCCAGGTTGTCCGCCCCGAAGAGGAACACCTTCCCGCCCCCGTCCACGCCGAACAGGTGCAGGTCGCTGTCAAACAGTCCCAGCACCCGGTAGGGCGATCCGTGGACGAACCATTTGATCTGAAGGGGCGCCGTCTCGTCCGTCACGATCTGCCGGGTGGAGAATTCCTCGCCCCGTTCCGCCGCTTCCTTCTTGGCCTTGCTCATCTCCGCTACGCTCATTTTCAGCGTCTGCCACTCGGATCTGAACACGTAGGGCCCGATCCACCGGCCTTCGTATTTGAAGTGGATGGCGGTGGGGGGCAGGTCCTTGGAATTCGCGTCGTACTCGGTCAGGTTATAGGGCGCCAGGAAATCCCCGAACAGCGCCACCAGGTACAGAAAGCCCAGGATCACCAGGGAGACCCGCGCCAAATGATGCTTGCCCAGCTTCCGCGCCATCAGCTGCCACTGGGAGGCCAGATAGTATTTCTCTTCTTTTCTGCGGGCCTTTTCCGCTCTGCGGGCGTTGACGCGCTCTTTTCTGTCGGGATGTGCCGTCATGCCTCAGCCCTCCTTCCGGAAAAGCGGATCCGGGGATCCAGCCAGGCCAGCGCGATGTCCGACAAAAGCGTGCCCAGCACGATCAGGAAGCCCATTACCAGCAGGATGGTGCCCGCCAGGTACATGTCCTGCGCCTTCAGCGCGGCGTACAGCCTGGGGCCCACCAGCTGCAGGTTCATCACGATCGCGGAGATGGTGGATCCGTTGAAGATATGGCTCAGCACACCGCTCAGGCCCGACACCGTGGGGTTCAGGGCGGCCCGCAGGCAGTATTTGTAGATGATCCTCTTTTCGGACACGCCCTTTGCCCGGGCGCACAGCACGTAGTTCTTTCCCAGCTCGTCCAGCATCTGCGCGCGCATGGACCTTAAGGTGCCGCAGGTGCCGGAGGTGCCGATGACGATGATCGGGATCAGCATCCGTCCCCAGAAATCGCCCCGGCCCAGCAGCTGCCACCACTGCAGGGTGCCCTGCTGCAGTCCGATCAGGATCTCGCTGGAGTACAGCCCGATGAACGCCGTGCCCGTCCACAGATAGGTGAAATACATCAGCAGGATGGCGAACAGGAAATTGGGGATCGCCATGCCCAGAAAGCCGATGAAGGTGAAGCAGTAGTCCCCGACGGAATACTGGTGCACGGCGCTGTAGATGCCGATGGGGATGCCCACCAGATAGTTGAACAGCATCGTGACGATCGATACCACGATCGTCATCGGCAGCACCTCGGCGATGACGGGCCACACCGGTTTCTCATACTCGAAGGAGTAGCCGAAGTCAAAGCGGGTGATGATATTGCCCATCCATTTGAAGTATTGCATGAACCAGGGCTGATCCAGCCCGTACCGTTCCTTGAGGCTGTTCAGCTCGCTTTCGTCCACGATCTGCCCTTCGGCTTTCAGGCCCGCTACGTAGGAGGTCAGATAATCCCCCGGGGGCAGCTGGATGATGAAGAAGATCACCAGCGACATGATCAGCAGGATGGGGATGAACGTCAGGACGCGCTGCAGTATAAACCGGCCCATGATGCGCTTTCCTCCTTGCCCGGACGAAAATGATCGGTGTTTCAATGAAAAAGCGGGAGGACGAGTTCACGCCCTCCCGCCCTGAAAGATCCTTTCGGTTTGGGTCGTGTGCTTATTCCTCGACCCACAATCCGGCGAAGTTGGTCAGGCCCAGATCGCGGAATTCGTCGCAGGCGATGCCGTCCTCCAGGAAGTTGTGCATCTTGGCGTTGATGGAGTAGATCGCGGAGATGGAAGAGGTGAAGCCGATCTCGTAGATCCCCTCCTTGAAGCACTTGAGCAGCTCGAGCGCCAGGGCTTCCTTCTCGTCGGAAGAGGTGGCGTTCTTCATCTTCGTGTACACATTAAGCAGGGCCTTCACGTCCTCGGGCGGCTCCACGGCGCCTTCACGGTTCCCGCCGTCGATGCTGTTCAGGTACCACAGGCCGAAGGCGGAGCCCCACACGCAGTAGTCCCTCATGGGCACGAAGTAGTCGGGCCGCAGGGAGATGGAGAAGGTGTCGAAGTTCTCGTAGTTCAGCACGATCTCGTGCTCGTTGGCGGACCGCATCTCTTCCATGATGGACCGGTCATACATCCTGGTGGTCACATCGAAGCCCGCCTTGTTCAGGTCGTTCTTCACCAGCTCGGCCAGGGAGGCGTCCGCTTCATCCTGGTACTGCAGGTTCAGCGTCAGTTTGTTCCCGTCGGCGAAGGCCCAGAAGCCGTCCGCGCCTTTCACGAGGCCGCAGCCCTCCAGCAGTTTGGCCGCCGCGTCCAGGTCCAGCTCGGTCCACTTATTGGTCCACTCGGGGTCATAGCCCTGAGCGCCCTCGGGCGGAGCGGACTGGGAGGGCGTGGTGTAGCCCTGATCGATCAGCTGGGCGATCTGGTTGCGGTCGATGGAGATGGACAGGGCATGCCGGAAGTCCACGTTCTGGAACAGCGCCCGCTTCTGCTCGTCGCCCTTGAAGGCCAGATTCAGCTGCATGGACTGGCTGGTCCACCCGGTGGAGGACCATTCCACCAGCTCCTGATCCGCGGTGGCGTTATTGAGGATGGTCTCCACATCCGCCAGGCCTACGGAGCCGATGTCCGTCGTGCCGTCCATCACCCACATCAGCGGCTGGGAGTCATCGCTGTAGCGGCGGAAGTGCAATTCGTCGATATAGGGCAGCTGCTTGCCTTCCGCGTCCACCTTCCAGTAGTAGGGATTGCGCTTCCATACGCACAGCTCGTCGTTGAAATCATTGCTGATGGTCCAGGCGCGCACCGTCGGGCGGTCCAGCACCAGCCAGTAGTAATACGTATAGGAGTTGCCCAGCGCCTTCATGTCAGAGAAGCCCAGCTCCTGAGCGTAGGCGTCCTTCTCCTCGGCAGTCTTGTTCTCATCCTCATACACCGCCACGTGATCCTGCAGCCAGTGCTTCGGGGCGAAGAACCATTTGCCGTTGATCGCCAGCTCGCGCAGGAACTCCGGCTTGGAGGAGGCGAAGGTCATCGTGAAGGTGGTGTCGTCGATCAGGTCGAACTTCGCCGTCTGCATCTCGCCGTTCTCATCGGGGGCCTTCACGGCTTCCCAGGCGCTCTTCCCGGTGAATCCGCTCAGCAGGCAGTCCTCATAGAAGAAGCGGCAGTCCTCGGCGGTGAAGGGCTCGCCGTCGGACCACTTCATGCCCGCGCGCAGGTAGATGGTCCACACGGTGAAGTCATCGTTGACTTCAAAACCCTTGGCCACGTAGGGCTCCACAGTGCCGTCCGTGCGGAAACGGAACAGCGCTTCCTCCGTGGGCTTGCCGGGGCCCCACTTGGAACCGCCCTGGGCCAGGGTGATATGATCGGTGTAACGGCCCACATCCTTCAGGTCTTCCACCATGATGTCATCCGCCGCGGGCAGCCTGTCCGCCACGGCGGGGAGATCCTGGCCGTCCAGATAGGGCGACTGGGTGTACGCCGCTTCCGCGGACGCGAAGGAAGCCAGCGACATGAGCATCACGGCCGCCAGCAGCAGGGATAGGATCTT
>CACZOZ010000017.1:0-3089 GCA_902782865.1 uncultured Eubacteriales bacterium | reverse complement strand
TCTGGAGGAAGCCAAGGCGTTCATCGACTTCCAGCAGTCCATCGAGGGCCAGAGCATCTACGCCAACCTGACCACCCGCGCGGTCAACTCCTCCCTGCCCCTGGGCAACGAGTTCATGAAGCCCTTCAGCGAGATCAACGTGGTGTACGAGGACATCCCCTTCTGCGCGGAGCACAAGACCGAGTGGCAGGCCCGCTACGCCGAGATCCGCGATCACTAAATCAGGAAGTAAAAATCCCCACAGGCCCGTATGCCGCCTGAATGCCCGCGGGCTTTAAGACAGGCACGGGCCGGGAAGGATCGGGCTGGCCTGGCGGCCAGCCCGATCTTTTGATGAAATAACGGGAGGAACTGCCCATGAGCGTCAATATCCATATCAAAAACGCCGTCAAGAAATACGGGAACAATACCGTGATCCCCGACCTGAGCGTGGAGATCCGCGAAGGGGAGTTCTTCACCCTGCTGGGGCCTTCCGGCTGCGGCAAGACCACCCTTCTGAGGATGATCGCCGGGTTCAACTCCATCGAGGGCGGCGATATCTTTTTCAACGAGAAGCGCATCAACGATCTGGACCCCGCCAAGCGCAATATCGGCATGGTGTTCCAGAACTACGCGATCTTCCCCCACCTGTCCGTGCGCAACAACGTGGCCTTCGGCCTCAAGGAGCGCCGCCTGCCCAAGGCCCAGATCCAGACGGAGACGGACCGGTTCATGAAGCTGATGCACATCGACGAGTACGCCGACCGGATGCCCGACCGGCTCTCGGGCGGCCAGCAGCAGCGCGTGGCTCTGGCCCGCGCCCTGGTGATCCAGCCGGACGTGCTTCTGATGGACGAGCCCCTCTCCAACCTGGACGCCAAGCTGCGCGTGGAGATGCGCGCGGTCATCAAGGAGATCCAGAACTCCGTGGGCATCACCACCGTGTACGTGACCCACGACCAGGAGGAAGCCATGGCCGTGTCCGACCGGATCGCCGTGATGAACCTGGGCGTGATCCAGCAGATCGGCACGCCCAAGGACCTGTACCAGCGGCCGGCCAACCTGTTCGTGGCCTCCTTCATCGGCCGCACCAACATCCTGGACGGCGCCCTGAAGATCAAGAACGGCACGCCGGAGCTGGAGTTCATCGGCGGGTACAGCGTGCCCATGACCAATATCCGCCCCGAGTGTCAGAAGGACATGCCGGTCAAGATCTGCGTGCGGCCCGAGGAACTGGTGATCACCGACGATAACGAGGGCCTGACCGCCCGCATCGACGACAGCGTGTTCCTGGGGCTGAACACCCACTATTTCGTGACCCTGAGCGACGGCACCAAGGCCGAGATCGTGCAGGAATCCATGATCGACAGCATCCTGCCCAAGGGCGAAACGGTGCGCCTGACGGTCAAGAAGGACAAGATCAACGTGCTCACCGGGGACGGGGCGGCCAATATCCTCAAGGGCGTGAAGAACGACTGTACGGGGGGCTGAGCATGGAGACGAAGAAAAAGAGATGGGACGTATGGGCCCTTCTGTCCCTGCTGATCCTGGCGGTGTACGCCCTGTTCCTGCTCTATCCTTTGTTCCGGCTTCTGATCGAGAGCGTGTCCAAGGACGGGAAGCTCACGGGCGACTATTTCGCCAAGTTCTTTTCCAACGGCTACTACGGCACCACGCTGCTCCACTCCTTCGAGCTGAGCATCTGCGCCACCCTGGTGAGCCTGGTGCTGGGCGTGCCCCTGGCGTATCTGTACAACCTGTATGAGATCAAGGGGCGCAACCTGATACAGATCATCATCATCCTGTGCTGCATGTCGGCCCCCTTCATCGGCGCCTACGCCTGGGTGCAGTTGAGGGGCAACAACGGCATCATCACCCAGCTGATCGCCAGCATCATCGGCTACCGGCCCCCGTCCATCTACGGGTTCCGGGGCATCGTGATCGTGCTGAGCCTGCAGCTGTATCCCCTGGTGTTCATGCTGGTGTCCGGCGCCCTCAAAAACGTGGACTCCAGCCTCCTGGAAGCGGCGCAGAACATGGGCGTGGGCGGGGCGCGGCGCTTCCTCAAAGTGGTCATCCCCCTGTGCATGCCCACCATCCTGGCGGCGGCGCTGCTGGTGTTCATGCGGGCCTTCGCCGATTACGGCACGCCCCTTCTGATCGGCCGCGGCTACCAGACCTTCCCCGTCATCATCTACAACGAGTATTTCGGCGAGACCGGCACGGACCATAACTTCGCCGCCGCCGTCAGCGTGATCGCCATCCTGATCACCGCGGTGATCTTCCTGTTCCAGAAATGGGCGTCCAACCGCTTCGCCTTCAACATGAACGCCCTGCACCCCATCATCCGCAAGAAGGCCAAAGGCATCAAGAACATCCTGATCCACGCCTACACCTACGTGATCGTGTTCCTGGCGTTCATGCCCCAGCTCTACGTCATGTACTGCTCCTTCAGGAACACCAGCGGCAAGATCTTCACCAAGGGCTTCGGCTTCATGAGCTATGACAAGATCGCCCGGGACCTGCCCCTGGAGATCCGCAACACGTTCCTCATCGGCCTGCTGGCCCTGGCCGCGGTGGTGCTGCTGGCCATCCTCATCGCCTACCTGGTGGTGCGGCGCCGCAGCAGGCTCAATGACGTGATCGACACGGCGTCCATGATCCCCTACATCATCCCCGGCTCCGTGGTGGGCATCGCCCTGGTGGTGGCCTTCAACAAGCAGCCCCTGGTGCTCACGGGCACCATGTTCATCATGATCGTGGCCCTGTGCATCCGCCGTATCCCCTACACCATCCGGTCCTCCGTGGCGGTGCTGCAGCAGATCCCCATCACCGTGGAGGAAGCGGCCATCTCCCTGGGCTGCTCCAAGATGAAGGCCTTCTTCAAAGCCACCGTGCCCATGATGCGCAACGGCATCCTCTCCGGCTCCATCCTGAGCTGGGTCACCATCATCACCGAGCTGAGTACAGGCGTCATCCTGTATAACCGCAACACCATCACCCTCACCCTGGCCATCTACGCTCAGGTCACCCGGGGCTCCGACGGGCCCGCCGCCGCCCTGGCCACCATCCTGAACGTGCTGACCATCACCTCCATGCTCATCTTCATG
>CACZOZ010000016.1:0-2488 GCA_902782865.1 uncultured Eubacteriales bacterium | reverse complement strand
GTCCATGGGCGGCGGCCGCGACCGCATCATCGTCAGCGAGATCCCCTACATGGTCAACAAGGCCAAGCTGGTGGAAAAGATCGCCGAGCTGGTCAAGGAGAAGCGCCTTGAGGGCATCAGCGACGTGAGAGACGAGTCCGACCGGAACGGCATGCGCATCGTCATCGAGCTCAAGCGGGATGTGCAGGCCCAGGTGGTGCTCAACTATCTTTACAAGCACACCCAGATGCAGGACACCTTCGGTGCCATCATGCTGGCGCTGGTGGACGGCACGCCGAGGACTTTGAGCCTCAAGGACATGCTGCACTACTACATCCTTCACCAGAAGGACGTGGTGACCAGGCGCACCCGCTACGACCTGGACAAGAGCAAGGCCCGGGCCCATATCCTGGAGGGCCTGATCAAGGCGCTGGATCATATCGATGAGATCGTGGCCATCATCAAGGCCAGCAAGGATACTTCCCAGGCCCGGCAGGACCTGATGGACGCCTTCGGTTTTTCCGACAAGCAGGCCCAGGCCATCCTGGACATGCGCCTGGCCAGGCTCACCGGCCTGGAGCGGGACAAGCTCATGAGCGAGTACGCCGAGCTTGAAAAGACCATCGCCTACCTGCAGAGCCTGCTGGACGACGAAAACAAGCTGATGGGCGTGGTCAAGGACGAGATGGGCGAGATCAAGCGCCGCTACGCCGATCCGCGCCGCACGGAGCTGAGCGCGGTCGACGGCGAGATCGACGTGGAAGACCTGATCCCCGTGGATGACATGGTGGTGTCCCTGACCAACCTCAACTATGTCAAGCGCCTGCCCAAGTCCACCTATCGGGCACAGAATCGGGGCGGCAAGGGCGTTTCCGGCATGACCACCCGGGAGGAGGATTTCGCGCGGCAGATCCGCATCGCCTCCACCCATGACGATATCCTGTTCTTCACCAACCGGGGCCGGGTCTACACCCTCAAGTGCTACCGGATCCCGGAGGCGGGCCGCACCGCCAAGGGCACGGCCATCGTGAACCTGCTGCCGCTGACGGGCGGGGAGAGGGTCACCACCATGATCCCCATGCCCGATATGCCCGAGGGCCATTTCATGATGATGGCCACCCGGGATGGCTACATCAAGAAGACCCCGCTGTCCGAGTTCGAGAACCTGCGCAAGTCCGGCATCATCGCCATCGCGCTTCCCGACGATGACGAGCTGGTGGGCGTGGAACTGAGCAACGGTCAGGACGACGTGATGCTGTCCTCCCGCCAGGGCATGGCCGTGCGCTTCAATGAGAAGCACGTGCGCGCCATGGGCCGCACCGCCAGGGGCGTGCACAGCATGAAGCTCGCCGAGGGCGACGAGGTCATCGACATGGCCGTGGTGGAGGAGGGCGGCAAGGTGCTCTCCATCACCGAGCTGGGCTACGGCAAGCGTACCGATCCGGAAGAGTTCACGGTCCACGGCCGCAACGGCAAGGGCGTCCTGGCGATGAAGCTCACCGAGAAGACCGGCAGCCTCACCGCTCAGCTCCTGGTGCAGGATGACGAGGATATCCTGCTCATCACCGATGACGGCACCATCATCCGCACCCCGGCGGACGAGATCCGCGTGTGCGGCCGCGTCACTCAGGGCGTGCGCCTGATGCGCATCCAGGAGGGCAGCCGGGTGATCGGCGTGGCCCGCGCGGAGCGGGAGGAGCCCGACCTTCAGGAGGAAGAGACGCCGGCCCCCTCCGATGAGGACGAGGTCTGATCGTGCGGGTGCTGGGGATCGATCCGGGGCTGGCCACCATGGGCTACAGCGTGGTGGAGCAGTCGGGGCCCGGGATGCGCCTTTTGAAGGCGGGGGTCGTCACGACCCCGCCCGGCATGCCCATGCCCAAACGCCTGCTCACCATTTATCAGGATACCCGGATGCTGATGGATACCTGGGATCCCGATGAGGTAGTGTTCGAGGAGCTCTTTTTCGCGAAAAATATCACCACGGGCATCAACGTGGGCGAGGCCCGGGGCTGCGCCCTGTGCGCGTGCGCGGGCTATGACAGGCCGATGTACGAATACACGCCGATGCAGATCAAGCAGGCGGTGACGGGATACGGCAACGCGGATAAAAAACAGGTCCAGCTGATGATCAAAATGCTCCTGAAGCTGGAAGACATCATCCGGCCGGACGACGCGGCGGACGCGGCGGCCGCCGCCGTGACCCATCTGATGACCGGGCGGCTCCGGCAGCAGTTTCTGATGAAATGATCGTGAACGGGGGATCGGGAATGTTCGCATATATCGAAGGGACCGTGGCCGGAAAGGGCCTCAACGAGATCGTCCTGGACGTGATGGGCGTCGGCTGGCAGGTGACCTGCTCCGCCAACACCGTCATGAAGGCGCCGCGCAGCGGCGAGACCATGCGGCTGTATACCGTCCTGAGCGTCCGGGAGGACGGGGTGGAGCTCTACGGGTTCTCCTCCCTGGAGGAGAAAGCCATGTTCCGCCGGCTCACGGGCGTGAGCGG
>CACZOZ010000015.1:0-3612 GCA_902782865.1 uncultured Eubacteriales bacterium | reverse complement strand
CGCCTTCCTCAGGCAGTTCGGCCAGGAGGAAGTGCCCCACAAGAAATACCTCAACGACTATCTGACGGGCGTGTGGCCCGGCAGTAACGCGCGGGGAGAGCTGTACAACGACGACCCCCGTCTGGGGGACGCGCGGCTGTGCGGCACCACGGCCTCGCTGTGCGGGATCGAGAAGGCCCGGGAGCGGGGCGACGAAAAGGGGCTCCAAAAGGCCCTCACCCTGGACGAGGCCCTGCACGCCTTCATGTTCACCTTGAGCGGCGTGCCCGTGATCTACAGCGGCGACGAGATCGCCCAGGAGAACGACCGGAAGTATCACGAGGATCCCCTCAAGCGGGAGGACAGCCGCTACCTGCACCGGGGCCGGATGGACTGGGACAAGGCCGCCCTCAGGAAGGATGAAGGGACCCCCGAGGAAAACGTCTTCACGGCCGTCGGCCGCATGGAAGCTTTGCGCCGGGAGCATCGGGTCTTTGACACGGCGGCGGATACCTGGCTCCTGGATACGGGCAGCGACCGGGTGCTGGGCGTGGGCCGGTACTGTGACGGGGAGCAGCTGCTGGCCCTGTTCAATTTCGGGGACGAGGACACGACCGTGTGGCTGCGGGACGAGAAGATTTACACGGACCTCATGTCGGGGGAGGAGGGCGACGCAGGCGCCGTGCGCCTCCCCGCCGGCGGCTTCAAGTGGCTGCTGCACAGGTTCTGATCTTAAAAGGGCCTCACCGGCCCGGAACGGGAGCTTCACCGGATGAATATCACCGTGCTCAACGGATCGCCCTCGGGGCAGGATTCCATCACACTGTTCACTGTCAGGTATATTGAGAAGCATTTCCCGGATCATCATTTCCGCGTCCTGGACGTGGGGCAGCGCATCCGGGCCATGGAGAAAAAGAAGGACGAGTGGATCGACGAAATGCGGGCGGCGGACCTCATTATGTTCTGCTACCCGGTGTACACTTTCCTCGCGCCGGCGCAGCTGCACCGGTTCATCGCGATGATGAAGGAAAGCGGCGTGAGCTTTGAGGGCAAGGCGGCCACTCAGGTGACCACATCCAAGCATTTTTACGACATCACGGCCCACCGGTACGTGGAGGACAACTGCCATGACATGGGCCTTAAAGTGATCCGGGGCCTGTCGGCGGACATGGACGACCTGACGGGGGCCCGCGGCCGGCGGGAGGCCCTTCAGTTCTTTGAGAACGTGCTCTGGAGCATGGAAAAGGGGATCTATGAGCCGGCCCCGGTCCGTCTGCCTGCGGCGCCCCTGAAGGCGGCCTGCCCGGAGGCGGCAAAGCTCACGGGGCCCGCGCCCAGACGGGTGGCGGTGGTGGCAGACCTGAGCGATGACTCATCCGGCCGGCTCCAAAGCATGATCGCCCGCCTGCAAAGCCGCCTGGCGTGCGAAACGCAGGTCACGGACATCGGCGCCTTCCCCTTCGCCGGCGGGTGCCTGGGATGCTTCCACTGCGCGGCGGACGGGCAGTGCGTGTACCGGGACGGGTTTTCCGACATGCTCCGGGACAAGATCCAGACCGCCGACGCCATCGTGTACGCCTTCACTATTCGGGATCACTCCATGGGCGTGAAGCTCAAGACCTTTGACGACCGCCAGTTCTGCAACGGGCACCGCACGGTCACCATGGGGCGCCCCGTGGGCTATCTCATCGACGGGGAAATGAGCCGGGAGGAGAACCTGCGCGCGCTCATCGAGGCCCGGGCCCAGGTGGGGGGCAACGCCCTGGCGGGCACGGCCTCCACGGAGCGGGACCCGGACGGGGAGATCGACGCCCTGGCCCAGAGGCTCTGCCGGTACGTGACCGAAAAATACGTGCCGCCCCGGAACTTCTACGGCGTGGGCGGGATGAAGATCTTCCGGGACCTGATCTGGCAGATGCAGGGCCTGATGCGGGAGGACCACCGGTTCTACAAGGCCCACGGGTTCTACGATTTCCCCCAGAAGAAGCGGGGCCGGATGATGGCCATGTACCTGGTGGGGGCCATGATGAACTCGCCGAAGCTCAGGAAAAAGCTGGGCGGCCGCCTCACGGAAGGGATGACCGGGCCCTACAAAAAGGCCCTGGACAGGGAGCCGGAGCCCTGACGGGGACGGGGGAATACCGAACGCCGCGGCGTTCGTATGGTATATTTTTCAAATCGATCAAAAGGCGCAACAGCGTGAAACGGAGGATGAGATCATGGAGCAGAGACTGTATATCGGCATCGACCTGGGCACCTCGGCTGTCAAACTTCTGCTGGTGGACGGTGAGGGAAAGATCCTCAACACCGTATCCAAAGAGTACCCCCTGTCCTTCCCGCATCCCGGCTGGAGCGAGCAGAAGCCGGAGGACTGGTGGGACGCGTGCCTTGAGGGCATCCCGGAGCTTTTGAAGGGCTTTGACGCCGCCAATGTCAGGGGCATCGGCGGCGGCGGGCAGATGCACGGCCTGGTGGTGCTGGACGACAAGGACAATGTGCTGCGCCCCGCCATTTTGTGGAACGACGGCCGCACCGGCGAGGAAGTGGAATACCTCAACGAGACCATCGGCCGGGACAAGCTGAGCGCGTACACGGCCAATATCGCCTTCGCCGGCTTCACCGCGCCCAAGATACTCTGGATGCGCAAGAACGAGCCGGACCTGTTCGCGCGCATCGCGAAGATCATGCTGCCCAAGGACTATATCAACTACAGGCTCACCGGGGTGCATTCCTGCGACTACTCCGACGCCAGCGGCATGCTGCTCCTGGACGTGAAGGATAAAAAGTGGTCGGAGGAGATGATGGCCATCGTCGGGGTCCGCCGCGATCAGCTGCCGGATCTGTACGAGAGCTATGACGTGATCGGCACCGTGCTCCCGGAGACCGCCGCGCGCCTGGGCCTGCCCGAAGGGGTGAAGGTCATCGCCGGCGCGGGGGACAACGCGGCCGCCGCCATCGGCACCGGCACGGTGCGGGACGGGAGCTGCAATATCTCCCTGGGCACCTCCGGCACCATCTTCATTGCCAGCGACACCTTCGGTGTGGACCCCTACAACGCGCTGCACTCCTTCGCCCACGCCAACGGGCGCTACCACCTGATGGGCTGCATCCTGTCCGCCGCCAGCTGCAACAAGTGGCTGTGCGAGGAGATCCTCAAAACGAACGATTACGGCGCTGAGCAGGCCCCCATCACCGATGACCGCCTGGGCCGCAACAACGTGTTCTTCCTGCCCTACCTGATGGGCGAGCGCAGCCCCATCAACGATGTGGACGCCCGCGGGACATTCACGGGCATCACCATGGACACCACCCGGGCGGACATCGTCCAGGCGGTGCTCGAGGGCGTGGCCTTCGCCATCCGGGACAGCTACGAGGTGGCAAAAGCGCTCAACATTCCCATCGAGTCCAGCCGGCTGTGCGGCGGCGGCGGCAAGTCCCCCCTGTGGCGGAAGATCATGGCCAACGTGCTCAACATCCCCATCGAGATCCCGGTGGCGGAAGAGGGCCCGGGCTACGGCGGCGCGATGCTGGCCATGGTGGGCTGCGGAGAGTATCCCGACGTGATCGAATGCGCCGACAAGCTCATCACCACCCAGTCTGTGGTCATGCCTGATAAGGAGATCGCCGCCCGGT
>CACZOZ010000014.1:0-10233 GCA_902782865.1 uncultured Eubacteriales bacterium | reverse complement strand
GACTTCCCTTTCCCGCCGGGCGGCGTAATCAAAATCGATGTCCGTCACATGATCCTTCAGGTCCTGTACCTGTTCCGCCGTGACGGGCAGACCCATTTCGTGTTCCGCCCGGGCCAGGGCCACCCAAAGGCGGCGCCAGGTCTCGATCCGGGTGCGCGGGGAGAAGAGCGCGAGCATATACTCCGACGCGTAACGGGAAGACAGGGGCGATTCATACCGGTCGTACATGATGCAGCTCCTTTAGCGGATCACGCAGGCGTTCCTCTCGGGCCCCACGGAGATATACCTGATGGGGCAGCCCACCTGTTCCTCGATGAAGGTCACATAGTTCCGCGCTTCCTCGGGCAGGTCCTCCCATGTGCGGGCGGAGGAGATATCGCACTTCCAGCCCGGCATGGACCTGATGACCGGCTGAGCGCTGTCCAGCGCCGCGGGGAAGGGGAACTCGTCCGTCTCAGCGCCGTCCAGACTGTATTTGACGCAGACCGGGATCTCGTCCAGGTAGCTGAGCACATCCAGCTTCGTCAGCGCCAGAGCCGTCGCGCCCTGGGCCCGCACGCCGTAGCGCGTGGCCACGATATCCAGGGGGCCCACCCGGCGGGGACGGCCGGTCTTGGCGCCGTACTCATGCCCCGCTTCCCGCAGCTTTTCCGCTTCCGGGCCGAAGGACTCGCACACGAAGGGCCCTTCCCCCACGCAGGTGGAATAGGCCTTGACGACACCGATGACTTCTTCGGGATACCCGTTCGTCAGGCCGGAGCCCACGGGCGCGTACGCCGCCACGGTGTTGGATGAGGTGGTGTAGGGGCAGATGCCCAGGTCCAGGTCGCGAAGCGCGCCCAGCTGGGCCTCGAAGAGGATCCTTTTGCCCGCTTCGCTCTCCTTGCGCAGATAAGCGCCCGTGTCGCACACGTAAGGCCGGATCCGCTCCCCGTACAGGGTCACCCAGTTCCAGAGCTTCTCCATGCTCCAGGGCTCCGCGCCGTAGACCTTTGTGAGGGTGAGGTTCTTCCACTCCAGAAGATCGCTCAGATGCTTTTTGAGATATTCCGGATAGTTCATTTCGCCCGCCAGGACGGTCTTTTTCTGATACTTGTCCGAATAGAAGGGGGCGATCCCCTGTTTGGTGGAGCCGTACTTCTTGTCCCCCAGCCGCTCCTCTTCCAGGGCGTCCAGTTCCCGGTGCCAGGGCAGCAGCAGGGAAGCACGGTCTGAGATCAGCAGCTTTCCGGGATCGACGGGAACGCCCTTGGAGCGCACGTCCTCCATCTCCACCCACAGGTTCTCCATATCCAGCGCCACTCCGTTGCCCAGGATATTGACCACGTCCGGGCGGAAAACGCCCGAGGGCAGCAGGTGCAGAGCGAAAGTGCCGAAATCATTGACGACGGTGTGGCCGGCGTTCCCGCCGCCCTGATAACGCACGACGATATCGAACCGGTCCGTCAGCATATCCACCATGCGGCCCTTGCCCTCATCGCCCCAGTTGATGCCCACGATCACACAGGTATTCACGTTATAACTCCATCCTTTCCATCCCGGCGGCTCACGCCGCCGCGGTCATTCGTCAGGTCAAACACTTTAGTCACGTCAGTCCCGCCTGCGGGAATTGAGGATCATCACCAAACGGAGCATCTGCAGAAGCGCCGTCACGAAAGAGGCCACATAGGTCAGGGCCGCGGCGTCAAGCACGGCGCTGACCCCGGTCATCTCATCCTGTGACAGGAAGCCTCCCGAAAGCAGCATCTCCTTGGCCCGCCTGCTGGCGCCGAATTCCACCGGCAGCGTGATCAGCGCGAACAGGAGCACCGCTGAAAACAGGATGATCCCGGCGACACAGAGCTTGTCATAGGAGAAGATCAGCCCGATGAGGAACAACGGCCAGGACAGGGCGGAACCGATGTTCACCACCGGCACCACCGCCGACCGCAGGGCCAGAAAGCCGTCGTTTTGGGCTTTCTGCATCGCGTGGCCGGCTTCATGGGCCGCGATGCCGTAGGCAGCGATGCTGGCGGAATCATACACGCCATCCGACAGGGACAGAGTGTTGTTCCGGGGATCGTAATGATCCGTCAGGTCACCGCCCACCCGCATGACGCCCACATCCGTGATCCCGTTGGAACGGAGCAGGCGCTGCACCATCTCCGACGCCGGGATCCCCAGGCGGGCGAACACGCGGCTGTACTTTTCATAGTTCCTTTTGACCTTGCTCTGGGCATAAAGGCCCAGGATGAGCCCGGGCAGCATGAGCAGATACGTCCAGTCGAAAAACATGGGATCCTCCACGAAAAACGCCCCATCGCGCGTCGGCGCGACGGGGCAGGTCGTCTTTTGACCGATCAGAAGCCCATCTTGGCCGGGAAGGACTTGACGTCGGAAGCGTCGATCCAGCCCTGGAGAGCGGCATTGTAGACCTCGTCCTTACGGGCGGTAAGGAGCTCGTCACGGATATCTTCGGCATGATCCTCAAATACCGCTTCGCCCGCGGCCGCTTCGCTCTCGAAGCGGATGATGTGCATACCGAAGGAGCTGACCACGGGCTCGGTGACATCGCCGACCTTTTCCAGCGCCAGGGAAGCCGCCAGGAAAGCCTCGTCATAGGAAGCACCTTCCGCCACGGGATAGCCTTCGGACAGATAGGGCTCGGACTTCATGCCGGGATCCTCGCCGTACTCCGCCACCAGGGCGTCAAAGTCGGCGCCTTCCTCGACGGCCTTGGCGTAGGCTTCGTCCGCCTTGTCCTTGATCTGGGCGTTGGCGGCGTTCACCGCTTCGTCAAGAGCTGCCTGCGCGTCGGCAAGGGCCTTCTCGGCGTCGGTCACGGCCTGCTTGAGCTCATCGGTGACCTGCTCACCGGCATCGGTGACGGCAGTATTGGCGCTGTCAAGAGCGTTCTGGGCTTCGGTCACTTTGCTCTTCGCGTCGGTGATGGCGGTGGAAGCCTCTTCCGGATACTGGATCAGGATGTGCTTGACATAGCGCACGCCGGCGGGCACGTAGAAGATCTCCTCATTGTTGTTGAGCGCTTCGATGTAAGCAGCCGGGGAAGCGTCGTAAGTTTCCTTCTGGGACGCGACCTTGGCGTCGAAATCAGCCTTGACTTCCTCATCGGTCACGCTGACATCCTTCACCACGGACTCACGCAGCTTGTCGACGGTCTTCTGCTTCTTGAGGCTGTCCAGGAAGCTGTCCAGGGTCACGCCCTCTTCGGCGGCGTGGGCCACGGCCGCGGCGTGCAGCTCGTCGCCGGTCAGTTCGGAATCGGCGAAATGCTCGGTGATCTCTTCCTGGATGGTCTCCTCGAACCGCGCTTCGGCATCGGCCTGGACCTGAGAAAGCTCCTCATCGGTGAGCTTGTCGAAGCCCTGCTTGACCACTTCCTGCTCCTGCACCATGGAACGGGTGACCGCCGTGATGGTCTGGTCCAGCAGTTCCGTGTTGGAGTAAGGCAGCCTGCCGTAGTAGTAGTAATAGTACAGGGCGTTCATGTCGGTGTTGAGCAGGTTGTTGGTATAGTTGTTGATCAGCGTGGTCATCTGGGCCTTCGTGACCTTTTCGCCGTTCACGTTCAGGATCACCTGGGCGGCGTCGGCCACCGGATCCACGGACTTGAGCGTGCAGCCGCTGAGCAGAAGAGCCAGCGCGATCAAAAGTGCCAGGTAAGCTTTCTTCTTCATCATCGTCAGGGACATCTCCAATCTTAAGTGAAAATATTCTACAGCCGCATATTATACAGGAAAAGATGCGGTACCGCAAGCAGTTTTTCTGCCCGGCCGTCAAAGCCCTTTACGGGTTCGAAAGGGCGTACTGCTCCAGCATGCCGTTCAGATCCTCGGCCATCAGGGCCGCCGTGTCCGCGGGGCTGGCACCGCCCGTCAGCATGTCGGAGATATCGGCGATGATCGCGTAATAGAAATCGGCGGAGGGTCCGACGGTCACGGATCTCATGCCGGCGGGCGTCCGCTTCAGCTGGCTCAGGGCCACTCCGAAGAGAGGATTATCCTTCACGAAATCCTGCCAGGTCTGAGTTTCCTCCGCTTCCAGGCAGCTCGGCGCGTAGCCCGTGCGGGAAGCGAAGTCCGCCTGCACGTCCCCGCCGGTCATGTAGCGCACGAACTGATAGGCCGCCTCGCGCCTCAGATCGCCCTGGTCGAACATGACAAGGCAGCTGCCGGAAGCGGTGGCGCCGTGGAGCGCGTCCGCGCTGACGCGGGGATAATCGCAGATGCCGACCTCGAAAGCGCCGTTCACCTTCTTGAGCACGGACGCGACGGAAGAGGACGAGGAGGTCATGATCAGCTGGCTGCCCGCGGCGAAGGCGTCCGAGGAGCTGTTGGCGTTATTCAGGGCGCCGGACTGATACAGGGCCTGCCACCGGCCGAGGAAAGCTTCCAGCGCGCCGTTTTCCAGGCAGCTGAGGGCCGTAGCCGTCTCTTCCGTGCCGTTGCTCCCGTTGACCAGATCGCTGCCCATCTGGCCCAGCCAGTTGGCCAGGAGGGGCGTGTTGGGCACGCAGGTGTAGATGCTCACGCCTTCCTGAGCGGGGATGACCGCGGCCATCGCGGCGATATCGTCCAGAGTATCCGGAGCCGCGATCCCGTAACTGTCGAGCACCGTTTTGTTATAGTAAGTCACCGTGGTGGAGCTGGCGAAGGGAGCGCCGAGCTGCACTCCCTGAAGGGCCCAGTTGTTCAGCGGCGCGGGCAGGAAGCTGCTCAGCCCCGCGTCGGGGTGATCCGCCAGGGCCTGATCCAGAGTATACCGCTTCTCGCACTCGGAATAGCTCACCTTGCCGGTGGCGTCCATCTGCATCACGTCCGGCAGATCCTTCAGGTTGCCGCCGAAGATCATGCTGTTCATTTTGGTGACCGCCTCGTTATAGGCGCCCTGGAATACGGCCTCCACATGGATACCGGCTTCCGCGCCCACGGTGGCGTTGAAATCATCCACGTACGCGTTGATCAGGTCCCCCGCCGCGTCCGCCATGCAGTGCCAGAAGGTGATGGTGACCTTTTCCTCCGCCGACGCGAAGGAAAAAGGCAGCAGGATCAGCGCCAGGATCAAAGCGATCTTTTTCATATTGGTCTCCTCCGATGAAAATTTTATGTCATCCCGCGAGAGCGCCGTCGTTTTCGATGCTCTTGGACAGGCTCCGCGAGACAAACAGCAGGATCAGGGGCGCGATCAGCGCCAGGATCACCCCCGCCAGGATCTCCTCATAGTTGGTGCTCTCCAGGTTCCTGAGCATGGTGATGCCCACCTGGAGGGTCCTCATCTCATCCCGGTCCGTCACCAGAAGGGGCCACAGATAGGCGTTCCACTGATTGATGAACACCTGCAGGGCAAGGGTGTACACCACGCCCCGGCACTGGGGAAGAAGGATGCGGAACAGGAACAGCAAGTCGCCGCAGCCGTCCATCCTCGCCGCGTCGGAAAGGGAGGACGGGGCCTGGGTGAAGGCCTGGCGCAGCATGAACATCTGGGACGCCCCGACAAAGGCTACCACGCAGACGCCCAGGTACGTGTTGGTCCACCCTAGGCTCGCGACGGTGCGGTAATTGGCGATGACCAGGATGTCCGGCGGGATCATCATGGTGATGAGCACCAGCATGAAGATCACGCGGCGCAGGCGGAAACGGAAAAATACGAAGGCGTAGGCCGCCAGGGCCGCCGCCAGGAGGCGCACCACGGAGACGAAGGCGGATGTGAGGAGAGAATTGAAGAAGTACCGGATGAAGGACATCCTGCCCAGGACCAGGCTGAAATTGCCCAGGTAGAACATGTCCTCCGCCAGCAGTTTCCCCGGCTGACGCACCAGCTCCCACGGGTGCTTGAAGGCGGCGCACACCGCCCACACCACGGGAAAGAGGATCACCGCGGCAAAGACAAGAAGGATCAGCAGCCTCAAAAGGCCCGGGATCACGGACTTTTTCACGCGTACTGCACCTTCTCTCTGTCCAGATACAGTGTGCCCAGGGAAAAGACGAGGGTCAGAGCGATGAGCACCAGGCTGATACAGGACGCCATGGCGAAATTCCCGCTGCCGATCCCCATGGTGTACATCAGGTAGACCAGCGTGGTGGTGGAACGGGCGGGACCACCCTGGGTGATGATCATGATGGGGCCCGAGGTCATCACCGCGAGGATGGTATTGGTGCACAGCACGTACATGGCCGTGGGGCGGATCATGGGGAGCTCCATCACGAAAAAGATCCGGAGCTTTCCCGCGCCGTCCATCTCGGCGCTCTCCTTCACATCCCTCGGAACGCCCCTGAAGGCGCCTGTGAACAGGAGGAAATTATACCCGATGCCCATCCACACCGTCAGCATCACGATGGAACTCAGGGCGGTCTGCGCCCCGACATAGCCCTGGAACGCAAGGCCCAGCGCCGCGTTCACATACCCCACGGTGGGGTCCAGGAACACCTTGAAGATCAGCGCCGCGGCGGACATGGATACCGCCATCGGCAGCGAGATGAGCACCTCGGTGAAGGGCGCCGCCGGATGGGGCATGGCGCAAAGCTTGCCGAGGAACAATGTCAGGGCCATGGTGACGGGCACGTTGACCGCCGTCATGCGCAGCGTATTCCCCAGAGCGGAAAGAAACTCCCTGCGGCCGAAGAGCTTCATGAAATTGTCCGGCCCCACGAAACCCCTGACCTCTCCCAGCCGGTTGACCTGGGACAGGGAATAGATCACGCTCCGTCCCAGCGGCAGGTAGACGAAGACCGCCGACAATACCAGGATGGGCAGCAGGAACAGATAGGGCTTCAGGGCACGCGCTTTGACCATCGATACCTCCGCGGATAAAAAAACGCCCGGAAATATTCTCCGGGCGGAAAAAGCCATCCACATGTTTCTTCTCTCATCCAGACTGTACTGTCGGCTCCGGGATCTCACCGGATCAGCCTTTACGGCTCGCGGGCTCTACCGCCGGTGGGGACTTTCACCCCGCCCTGAAGAATATTCGATTCGCGTACCATTATATCCGCTCCGCCCGTCCTGTCAAGAACAATTCGTCCGGACCCGTTCTTTCTCTGCGGGGATGGGGATCACGCGATAAACGCAACGGATCTGGGATCTGTTTGTTTATTATCTCAAGGATTAAATAATCATTAAATCCGGCGGTGGACTATTCCAAGCCGTCTTTTTATGTTATAATGTATTCGGTACAGTATTTATTTCGAAGCTGAACCGACACGGAGGAGAAGCGCCTATGAACAGTTTTTTGTCCGCCTGGGGCAATGACCTGAAAAGCATCCCGATCGGTCCCCTTGGGATCATCTCCATGCCAGGAAGCGAAAGTGTCTGTGAGAAGATCAACTGGTGGCTCAAAAAATGGAACGGTCTTCAGGAAGCGCAGGATGAAGAATTCTTCACCATGCCCGGCATCAACAGAGATACTTTTCTGATCAAAAGCTTCTGTCCCCGGTTCGGCACCGGCGAGGGCAAGGGCGTGCTCAAAGAAACCGTACGCGGCTTTGACATCTATATCTACACCGACGTGACAGCCTACAACAAGACCTACCGGATGTACGGCATGGAAGTGCCCATGTCTCCGGACGACCATTTCGCCGACGTAAAGCGCATCATCTGCGCCATCGCCGGGAAGGCCAAGCGGATCAACGTGATCATGCCCTTCCTGTACGAGAGCCGGCAGCACCGCAAGGCATCCCGGGAGAGCCTGGACTGCGCCCTGGCCCTGCAGGAGCTCAAAAACCTGGGCGTGGACAACCTCATCACCTTCGACGCCCATGACCCCCGCATCCAGAACGCCATCCCTCTGGGGGGCTTCGAGAACGTGATGCCCTCCTATCAGATCCTCAAAGCCCTGTGCAAGCACGTCAAGGACCTGAAATTCGATGTGGACAATATGATGTTCATCTCCCCGGATGAGGGCGCCATGCAGCGGAACATCTATTACGCGTCCCTGCTGGGGCTGGATCTGGGCATGTTCTACAAGCGGCGCGATTACGCCACCATCGTCAACGGGCACAATCCCATCGTGGCCCATGAATACCTGGGCGCTTCCGTCGAGGGCAAGGACTGCATCGTGGTGGACGACATGATCTCCTCCGGCGAATCCATGATCGACCTGGCCTATGAGCTCAAGAGCCGGCGGGCCAGCCGGATCTTCGCCGCCTCCTCCTTCGCCTTCTTCACCAACGGCACGGAGAGCTTCGAAAAAGCTTATCGGGACGGCGTGCTCACCAAGGTGATCTCCACCAACCTGAACTACCGCAAGCCGGAGATCTCCGAGGCTCCCTGGTTCGCCGAGGCGGACATGAGCAAATACATTGCCTACATCATCGCCACGCTGAACCATGACCGCAGCCTGCAGAAGCTGCTCACACCGCAGGACAGGATCAAGCGCCTGATCGAACGATACAAAGCCGAGCAGACCGCCAGCGGGATCCGTCTGGCATAAAGAGGCAGACCCATGAATCAGCAGGATCAGGAAAAGGATATCACCGTCATAGACGCTCCGGCGCAGCCCAAGCCCGGCCTGGTACAGTCCGCCAAGGAGTTTTTCGGGAACGCCTTCGGCCAGAGCAAAAACCAGGACCTGTCCGCCATGGTGGAGGAATACACCAATGAGATGACCCTGGTGGCCGAAGGGCTCAGCCAGGATCTGGACAAGCTGTCGCAGCGCTCCGATGCCCTCGACGCCCGCCAGGTGGAGGTGGAAGAAAAGATATACCTGCGCATGGACGAGATCGACAGGGAACACAAAGAGCTTATTAAGCAGGGCGAAGAGATCCTCGCCCGGGTAGATGCCCTGGAGAAGGCCGCCAAGAAGGAAAAGGACCAGAAGGCCAAGGTGAGCGAGCGGCTCACCGGTGTGCTCCGTCAGGCCACGTGGCTCGCGGGCATCCTGGCCGGAGCCTGGGTGATCGTCACCATCATCAATCTGTTCAATAAATAGATCTGCGCACACCTGAACGGCCCCGCCGCGTTTCTCAAGCGCGGCGGGACCGTTTTATGATGACTTCTTATCGCGGGGATGCGGTCCGGATTCCGGAAAGGGGCCGGCCCTTCCCGGCGGGATCTTTACGGTTCGAACGGCACGGACTCAAAGTCGAACCCCTGCAGGTACGCGCATTTGAGTTCGAGGATCCGCAGGACGCTCTCCTCGAGCCGTTTTTCCGTGAGGCGGCCCGCGGCCACCGCGTCCGTCACGCCCTTCAGAGCCGATCTGAAATTCGCCGGGAGCAGGATCATATCGCACCCGGCCTCCAGGGCCATGACCCCTGCCTGGCTGTTCCTGACCGTGCCGGTGACCAGGGGCTGGCGCAGGGAATCGGTCATGACCACGCCCTTATAGCCCAGCACGCCGCGCAGCCGGCCCGTGACCATGTCCGGGCTCAGACAGGAGGGCAGGTCCTTGTCCACCTCCCGGTACGGCAGAGCCGTCACCAGGATGATCCCGCCGCCGAAGGCGGCACCCCGGGCAAAGGGGATCATGGAAGTTTCGTCCGGATCGTCCAGAGATGTCACGATCCTGCCCCGCCCGCGGAGGGTGTTCACATTCTCCGCTCCCCCGATGCCCGGAAAATGGGAAAAAACGGGAACGATCCCCGCGCCCCGCAGCCGGCGGGCGAAGGGGATGGCGCCCCTTAACACTTCGTCCGCGGAAGAACCGTAGGATACCTGGCGGATCTCCCGGACCGTATCCGGCCCGGCGATATCCAGGGACGGCGCGAAGACCAGGTCGAACCCGTACATTTTGAGCCGTTCGAGCCTTTCCAGACCGTCGGCTCCGAATTTGGTCTCGATGATCGACCCGGTCATCTCCGCTTCATACAGGCCGATGAAGGGCGCCGCCCTCTCGCCCGTATCCTTGAGGCATGCGGTCATATCCATCAGATCCCGCTGGTCGGCCATGTTCCTGCCGAATAGGACGACCCCGCCCACACGGTACCGCGCGGCGCCTTCCCTGAGGGCATCGGTCACGCCGGTCACATGATCGGTGCCGGCCAGGTCCTCCGGAGCGACGATGAACAGCTGCGCCGCCTTTTCCTCCAGGGTCATCCTGCTCATGAGATACAGGGCGGAGGCGCGGATCCGGTCCATGGGCGTCTCCTCCTCCACCACGGAAAAACCCTCCGCCGCCGCGCACACGGGCAGGCACAGGATCATGAGCCACAGGAAGAATCGTTTCATCGCCCAAACCTCTTACACACATGAAGATATGGGGTATTATAGCATTTTGGGCCGTCTAATCAAGCCCGG
>CACZOZ010000013.1:0-7721 GCA_902782865.1 uncultured Eubacteriales bacterium | reverse complement strand
CATATCGCCGGTCTCGGCGATATATTTGTACACGGTGGGGAACAGCCACATCGCGTCGTCCGCCCGGTAGTGGGGGTGGCCGGTGGCCTTCACGTAGCTGTCCTGCTCCGGCGTGTCCTCGTGGCCCGCGTTGTGGTCGAATTTGACAAGGGGCAGCCCGGCGCCGTGATGCACCTGGGCGGAGAGCATGAAGCGGATCCTGTCCGCGGCCATGGCCGGATCCAGATGGATGATGCCCTGGATGTCCTGCACCGTGTCCCGGTAGCCGTAACCGTTGCGCTCGCCGGCGTAGATGAGGCTGGCCGCCCGGCTCCAGATGAAGGTGATGAAGCACTGGAAGGCGTTCCAGGTGTTCACCATGGTGTCGAGCTCCTCATCCGGGGTGTGGATCTGGAGATGGCTGAGCCTTGCGTGCCAGGTCTTTTTCAGGCTCTCGATCTCGGCGGGGACGGTCTTTTCCGGATCGGCGTACCGGTCCAGCAGGGCCCGGGCGGCCTTTTCGCCCTTCTGCCCCAGCAGGAAGACGACCGTACGGCTCTCGCCCGGCCGGAGCTCCAGGACGGTGTGCAGCGCGCCGCAGGGATTGCCGTTGAAGTTGAGGCTGTCATCCAGCCGGCCGTCCATCACGGCCTGGGGGCTGTTGAAGTGACGGACGCCCAGGAAGCGCTCCCGCCGGCCGGTGAAGCTCGTCACCTCAGCGCCGGCCATGCCGAAGAAGCGCTCCTTACCGTTCTCCCCGTCCTCGTTCAGGTCGCAGAACTGGTTGATCCGCTGCAGGATATGGTCCTTGTGGAACTCCGTCACCGTGATGAACTGGGTGTACTGCATGTTCACCAGGTCCTGGGTGTAAAAGCTCTCCGTGGTCAGCTCGGCGTAACCGAAAACGCCGATCTTCCGGGGCGCGTCCCCGGTATTTTTGACCTTCAGCGCCCACACCTCGTGGACCGCGTCCAGGGGCACATAATAGGTGGCTTCGCTTTGGATGCCCCGGTAGGCGGCGTCGATCCGGGTGTAGGCCGTGCCGTGCCGGGTCTGAGTATCGAAGACCGCCAGGTCCTTTTCCACGGGGCGCCAGGAGGCGGACCAGAAGTCCCCGTCCTCCTCATCCCGCAGATAGATATACCGGCCCGGCTCGTCGAACTGGTTGAAGGTGTATCTGAGGATCCGGCCCGCGGCACCGGATTTCACGAAGCTGTAGCCGCCGGCGTTCTGAGTCACGATGGCGCCGTATTCGGGGGAGCCCAGGTAGTTGGCCCAGGGCATGGGGGTGCGGGGGTCGGTGATCACGTATTCCCGGTGTTCATTGTCGAAATATCCGTATCGCATGGACTGATCCTCCTTTTTGGGTTGGCTGGCAGGCCTATCCTATCATATCGGACGGCTCAGGTAAATCCTTTTAGTAAAAATAATTGACAAAAAAACGGGGCTGTGTCAGGATAAGCGAAAGCGATGAAAAACCCGCCGGAACGGCAGGAAAGCAGCCGCGTCCGGTGCGGATGAAGAGGGGTGGTCGGTTTGCTGCGGGCGGCGGCGGTGTTCAGGGATCATATGGTGCTGCAGCGCGGGATGCCCGTGCGCGTGTTCGGTGAGGCCTCCGGCCCCGTGGAGGCGGCTATCGCGGGCAGTGCCGCGGCGGCGGATGTAAAAGACGGGCGTTTCCTCGTGACGCTGCCGCCTCTGGAAGCGGGCGGGCCCTACAGCCTCACCCTCCGCTGCGGGGAGGAACTCGTCACGTTTTCGGACGTGATGGCGGGGGAGGTATGGCTCTGCGGGGGCCAGTCCAATATGGAGATGGTCCTCGCCGGCGCTTCGGGCGGCGAAAAAGAGAACGCGGAAGCTCATGATCCGCTCCTTCGCTTTTACACCGTCCCGGTGGCCGCGACAGGGGAGGAAGCGGCGGAAAATGAGGCCGGGACCCGGTGGATCCCCTCCGCCCCGGGTCAGGTAGGGAACGTGAGCGCCGTGGCCTATTTCGCGGGCAAACGGCTCCGGGAAAAGCTGGGGGTGCCCGTGGGGATGGTGGTGTGCTGCCTGGGCGGCACCCAGATCGCCAGCTGGATGAGCCGGGAATGCCTGGATGGTTTTGAGGAGGGCCGGGCGGAGAACGCCGCCTTCGACGAGGCCGTCAGGGGCATCACGGAGGAGATGTACCGGGCCGCTTTCGTTGCGTACCGCTCCCGGTGCGAGAGGTACTGGGCGGATACGGATGCGCTGCGCCGGAAGGACCCCGGGATCGGCCAGAAGGGGATCGAGAAGGAACTGGGGCCCTATCCCTGGCCGCCGCCCTTTGGGCCGAAGATGCCCCGCCGCCCCGGAGGGCTCTGGGAAGGGATGGTGGAGCGGATCATCCCCCTGTCGGTCCGCGGCCTGATCTGGTACCAGGGGGAGTCGGACTCGGGGCACGCCGGGATGTATGCGGCGCTGTTTGAGAACATGATCGCCCTGTGGCGGCGGGCCTTCGGGTCCATCCCCGTGATCGCCTGTCAGCTGCCGGGGTACGCCTCCGATCCGGCGGGGGAGGACTGGCCCGGGATCCGTGATGCCCAGATGAGGGTGTGCGGAGGTCTGCCCGACTGTTACCTCGCCTGTCTCATCGACTGTGGGGACCGGGAGGATCTGCACCCGAAGGACAAGCTGCGGCCGGGCCTGCGCGCGGCGGATCTCGCGCTCCGGCACGTGTACGGGCTTCCGGTCCCGGCCGACGCGCCGCGTTTGACCGGTATCCGGCGGGAGGGGGACGAGGCGGTGCTGTGCTTTTCCGCGCCCCTCAGGCCTCCCGAAAGCCCGGTAAAAGGGCTGACGGTGAACGATGAAGCCTGCGCCGAAGCGCGGGTCCGGGGGAACGAGATGCGTCTTGACGCCCCGGAGGGCGCGCGTATCGCCTACGCCTGGGATAACGCCCCGGACATCAGCCTTTTCGGCACGGACGGGCTGCCCGTATTCCCCTTTGAAACCGGCTGTTAAATATGGTTGACATCTATCTGGAATCCATTTAAAATGGGTTAAAATCATACGCGACATCCGGCAGGCCCCCGCGCTGTGCCGGGTATTAAAGCGATTCCTGAAAAGGAGCGTTGCTATGCAGAAGAAATACCGTGGCCTATGGATCGGCCTGATCGTGCTCGTCGCCGCGGTCGGGCTGATCGTGCTGCTCGGACGCGGCACGCAGAACTTTAAGGACAAATACGAGGGAGAGGACCTGACGGCGGACGTGAGCGGTATCGGGCGGAGCGATACCTATAACGCCTATCTGGCCGCGCACGCCGCCGACGGGACGGGGGACGCGCCGGTCCGCGTCGCGGTGGAAGAGTTCGAGGAGCCGGACGGGAAGGCGTTCCCGGATCAGGACGAGCCCGGGGCGGTCTTCACGGACAGCGCCTCCTTCGTCACCTGGAAAGTGGACGTGGAAAAGGCCGGCATGTACAATGTTCTGCTGGATTATAAAACGGTGGACTCCCGCGGCGTTGACATGGAGCGTGAGCTGTACATCAACGGTTCCGTCCCCTTCGCCGGCGCCGCGTCTCTGACCTTCTCCCGGCTGTGGATCGACGGGGGCCCCGTCAGGACGGACAACCAGGGCAACCAGATCCGTCCGTCCCAGGTGGAGACCTTCGACTGGCAGCAGGCCTACTGCCGGGACGCCATGGGCTATGTGATCGACCCGTATCAGTTCTATTTCGAGGCGGGCGAGAACACCCTCTCCCTGCGGGCCGTGAACGAGCCGATGATCCTGCGCGGCATCACGCTGGTGCCGGTCCACGAGCACGTGGACTACGCCGCCTACTCAAAGAGCGTCCCGCAGGTCACCATGAGCGACACGGCGCGCAAATGGCAGCAGGTCATCCAGGGTGAGTCCTCCGTCCTGCGGTCCTCGCCGTCCCTGTACGCGCGCTATGACCGGTCGAGCCCGTCGACGGAGCCCTACAGCGTGACCAATACCGTGCTCAACTACATCGGCGGTGACCCGTGGAACAACCCCGGCCAGTGGATCCAGTGGGATCTCGACGTCCCGGAGGACGGTTATTACACCATCAGCGTCAAGGCCCGGCAGGCGTATCAGCGCGGCGCCCTGTCCTGCCGCAGCCTGTATATCGACGGTCAGATCCCCTTCGAGGAGGTCAGCACCGTCTCCTTCGGGTATGACACCTCCTGGGACCTGTTGACACTGAAGAACGAGGCCACCGGTGAGCCCTACCTGTTCTACCTGAGCGCGGGCAGCCATCAGATCCGTCTGGAGGCCACCCTGGGCGAGATGGGGCCCATCCTGCAGCAGCTGGAGGACAGCATCTACCGCCTCAACCTGATCTACCGCAAGCTGCTGATCCTGACGGGCGTCAATCCCGACCGGTTCCGCGACTACAACCTGGAGAAGCTCTATCCCGAGGTGATCGAGGCCATGGGCCTTGAGAGCAAGCGCCTCTACAAGCTGGTGGACGACACCGTGGCCATCACCGGCCAGAAGAGCGACCGGGTAGCCGTGGCGCAGACCCTGGCGGTACAGCTGGAGGGCTTCGTGGCGCATACGGAGCGCATCACCCAGTCCTTCAGCAACTTCAAGGACAACATCACCAGCCTGGGCACGGCCATGCTGAACATGTCCGAGACCAAGCTGGATATCGACCTGATCGTGGTCGGCGGTCAGGACGCGCCCCTCCCCGAGGTGAAGGACGGGGGCTTCCGCAGGCTGGCCCACGAGATCCGTTCCTGCATCGCCTCCTACACGGTGGACTACAATTCCCTGGGCGACAAATTCGAGGAAGGCTCCGGGGAGGACCTGATCGAGGTGTGGATCGTCACCGGCCGCGATCAGAGCACCGTGCTCAAGACCATGGTGGACGATACCTTCACCAAGAACACCGGGATCCGTGTCAACGTGAAGCTGGTGGCGGCCGAGACGCTTCTGACCGCCGTGGTGGCCGGCAACGGGCCCGACGTGGTGCTGTCGCTGGGCAGCTGGTTCCCGGTCAACTACGCCATGCGCAACGCCGTGGAGGACCTGACCCAGTTCCCGGATTTCGAACAGGTGATCGAGCCCTTCTATCCCAGCGCTCTCACGGCCCTGAGGTACAACGACGGCGTGTACGCCCTGCCGGAGACCCAGGAGTTCTCCCTGCTGTTCTACCGGGAGGACGTGCTGGAGGAACTGGGCCTGACGCCGCCGGACACCTGGGAGGAGCTGATCGGCATGCTGCCCACCATCCAGGGCAACAACCTGTCCGTGGGCGTGCCGTATCCGGACATCACCACGGTGGACATGTCGGTGCTCACCTCCATGATCTACCAGCAGGGCGGCGCCATCTATAACGATGAAGCGACCCGCACCACCATCGATGACGAGCGGGGCGTGGCGGCGTTCAAGCTGTACACCTCCCTGTACAACGACTACGGCCTGGCCACGGTCTACGATTTCGTGAGCCGCTTCCGTTCGGGCGAGATGCCCATGGGCGTGGCTTCCTACAGCACCTACAACACCCTGGTGGTCTCCGCGCCGGAGATCCGGGGCCTGTGGGACTTCACCCTCTTCCCCGGCACGGTGAGGGAGGACGGCACTTTCGACCGCACCGTCCACTCCCAGGGCCTGTGCTGCATGATGATCGCCACGCAGGACGAGAATATCAAGAAGAACGCCTGGGAGTTCATGAAGTGGTGGGTCAGCGAAGAGGCGCAGGTGCGCTTCGGCCGGGAGATCGAGAGCGTCCTGGGCTCCTCCGCCCGGTACGCCACGGCCAACCGGAAGGCCCTGGAGAAGATCGGCTGGAGCAGCAAGCAGTACGCCGTGCTCAGTGAGCAGATGGCCCACACCCGGGGCTTCAGGGAGATCGCCGGCGGCTACTCCACCACGCGTCACATGACCAACGCCATCCGCCGCGTGATCAACGACAAGGACGACGCCCGTGAAACGCTGCTCACCTATGCCAAGACCATCAATGAAGAGATCAGGATCAAGCGCAGGGAATTTGACCTGCCTGTGGACTGAATGAAGGGGAAAGGGGGTCGTCATGATGGAGTCTTCCTGGAGCAAGTATCTGGGCATGAGAAAAGAAAGGCTGAGGTATGACTGGGCCAAGGCGAAGCGGATGAAGGTATGCTACCTGTTCCTTCTCCCTTACGCGGTCCTGTTCCTGACCTTCTTCATCCTGCCCATCGTCACTTCCATTTATTACAGCTTTACGTACTACAACATTCTGGAAGCGCCCCGGTTCATCGGGTTCCAGAACTATATCAACCTGGTCCTGCAGGATGAGGTGTTCCTCACGGCCGTGCGCAATACCTTCGTGATCGCCGTGATCACGGGCCCTGTGGGCTACATCCTCTCCTTCCTGTTCGCCTGGTTCATCTGCGAGCTGCCCCGGTGGCTGCGCACCATCGCTGTGGTGGTGTTCTACGCGCCGTCCATCGCGGCCAACGCCTACGCCATCTTCGCCATCATCTTCCGGGGCGACGCGTACGGCTACCTCAACTCCTTCCTGCTGCAGTTCGGCCTGATCGACGCGCCCTATCTGTGGCTGCTGGATCCCAAGTACATCCTGCCGGTGCTGATCGTGGTGATCCTGTGGATGAGCATGGGCGCCGGCTTCCTGTCCCAGGTGGCGGGCCTTCAGGGCGTGGACCGCAGCATGTATGAGGCGGGCTACGTGGACGGCATCCGCAACCGCTGGCAGGAGCTGTACTACATCACCCTGCCGAGCATGAAGCCGATGCTGCTCTTCAGCGCGGTCATGTCCATCACCGCGGCCTTCAACGTATGCGACGTGCCCCGGGCCCTGGCCGGGTACCCGAGCACGGACTACGCGGCCCGCACCATCGTGACCCACCTGTTCGACTACGGCTTCTCCCGGTTCGAGATGGGCTACGCCTCCGCCATCGCCACAGTGCTCTTCCTGGTGATGATCCTGTGCAAGAAGGCGATCCAGGCACTGTTGAGGAGGGTCGGTACATGAGCAGTAAAGTGAGATATATCGAGCCGCCCAAGACCAACAACAAGGCCGATCAGCTCCGCTACCTGGCTCAGCTGCGCGGGGAGGTCCAGGAGGAAGCCCCGAAGCTGAACGTCAAAAAATTCCTGATCGCTTCCCTGATCATCGTGGTGATCCTCGCGGCCGGCCTGATCTTCTGCAATATCATGCTGGCGCGGATCGAGGAATACAATATCGGGGTGGAGCTGGGCACCATATCCGGCAACGTGGACAACTCCGCGTCCTATTACCTGGTGGGGCGCTTCGCGGCCATCGCGCTGCTGGTGATCTACGGCTTCGTGATGCTGGTCAAGCTGGTCAAGCCCAAGCGCCGCAAGCCCAACCGCAGCTTCTGGGGAGACCTGGGGGTGTACATCCTCCTGAGCGTCATGGCGCTGGCCATGGCTTTCCCGCTGATCTTCTCCATCGCTTCGTCCCTCAAGCCCCTGGACGAGCTGTTCCGTTTCCCGCCCCGGGTGTTCCCCTCCCATGTGACCTTTGACAACTTCAGCGACCTGTTCGTCACCATGGGACAGAGCTGGGTGCCCTTCTCCCGGTACCTGACCAACACCGTGTTCATCACCGTGGTGGGCACCTTCGGGCACGTGGTCATCGCCTCCATGGCGGCTTTCGTGCTGGCGAAGTACGATTTCCCCGGCGGGAAGACGTTTTTCGCCGTCGTGGTCACGGCCCTGATGTTCTCCGGCTATGTGACGGGCATCCCCAACTACGTGATCATGAGCAAGATCGGCATCATCGATACCT
>CACZOZ010000012.1:0-15368 GCA_902782865.1 uncultured Eubacteriales bacterium | reverse complement strand
TTGCGGTACTCGTCCAGGGTGGTGGCGCCGATGCAGTGGAGCTCGCCCCTGGCCAGCATGGGCTTGAGCAGGTTGCCGGCGTCCATGCTGCCCTCGGTCTTCCCCGCGCCAACGATGGTGTGCATCTCATCGATGAACAGGATGATGCGGCCGTCGCTCTTTTTGATCTCGTTGAGCACCGCCTTGAGCCGCTCCTCGAACTCGCCGCGGTACTTGGCCCCGGCGATCAGGGCGCCCATGTCCAGGGAGAAGACGGTGCGGTCCTTCAGGGTATCGGGCACATCGCCCTTGACGATCCTCTGGGCCAGGCCCTCGGCGATGGCCGTCTTGCCCACGCCGGGCTCACCGATGAGGACCGGGTTGTTCTTGGTCTTCCTGGACAGGATGCGGATCACGTTCCTGATCTCGCCGTCACGCCCGATGACCGGGTCCAGCTGGTTCTTCCGGGCGCGCTCCACCAGGTCGGTGCCGTATTTCTTCAGCGCGTCGTAGGTATCCTCCGGATTGTCGCTGGTCACCCGGCCGGCGCCGCGAACCTCCGACAGGGCCGAGAGGAACTTTTCCCGGGTGATGTCCATGTCCCGGAGGATCTTTTTCATCGTCGGGTCCGCGTTGGCGATCAGGGACAGGAACAGGTGCTCCACGGAGATGTACTCGTCCTTCATGCGGCGCATCTCCTCGGCGGCGCCGTTCAGGGCCTTGTCCATATCAGGGGACACGTAGAACTTGCCTTCCTCCCTGCCGGCAAGGCGCACCTTCGGCAGCGCGTTCAGGGCCTCCTCCGAGCGGGCGCGCATGTCCTCGGGGGCGCGGCCCATCTTTTTGACCATCTGGGGGATCAGCCCCTGATCGTCCTCCAGGAGGGCCGTGAGAAGGTGGACCTGTTCCAGCTGCTGGTTGCTCCGCTCCAGCGCCAGGGCCTGGGCCCGCTGGATGGCCTCCATGCTCTTCTGGGTGTATGTATTCTGGCTCATGGAATCACCTCATTTCGTAACAGTGCGTCAAAGAAGTCTGACTTTCTTTGACCTTCATTATTGTAGCACATTCCTTCCCCGTGTCAAGGGGTCTGGATAAATTTTGTTCCATCTTCGAACAGCTGTTTTCATGACCGGCATTTTCTGGTAAACTGGTCCCGACCGATCTGACGGGAGGAACAAGACATGCTGACGAAGGAAAGGGCCCGAGCCATTATCAAAGACAAGATCACCGATCCCCATCTCCTCATCCATTCCCTCAACGTGATGGCCGCCATGGGCGCCATGGCGAAGCACTTCGGGGAGGATCCAGACCACTGGGAGGCCGTGGGATACCTGCACGATTACGACTATCAGGAATTCCCGGAAGAGCATCTTCAGCACACGAAAGAGCCCCTTGAGGACCTGGGCGTGCCCGAGGAGGACATCCGGGCCATCCTGAGCCACGGGTACCTGATCCTCAACGACATCAGGCCGGAGACGAACATGGAAAAAAGCCTGTTCGCCGTGGACGAGCTGACGGGCATCATCGAGGCCTGCGCCAGGATGCGGCCAAACGGCATCACGGACCTGGAAGTCAAGAGCCTGATGAAAAAATTCAAGGACAAGCGCTTCGCCGCCAAGTGCGACAGGGACCTGATCACAAAGGGCTGTGAGATGCTGGGCATGACCGTGCAGGAAGTGGCGGCCCTATGCATCGAGGGCATGAAGCCCTACGCGGAGGAGATCGGCCTGACGGGCACGGGAAACATCTGAGGCGGGATCGGCAAAACCCATGAGACCGGGGCGGCATAAAAACATTCGGGCAGACCTTGACGGGCGGAAATGAAAGTGCTATACTTATTCCTGGCCCTGAAAGGGTCCTGGAGAAGTCGCCTAGTTTGGTCGAGGGCGCACGACTGGAAATCGTGTAACCTGTAAAAGGGTTCGAGAGTTCGAATCTCTCCTTCTCCGCCACCGCATCCTGTGTATCGGACATCCGAAGCGCAGGATGTTTTTTTAGTTTGTTCGCCGTAAAACAGACCTTCACGGGACCGCGGGGCAGGCCGCGTCCGCCCGCCTTCGCGGGATCCGAACAGTTCCGGGGCTTTACAGGATTTTTCCGATCCCCGGCGAAATAAGAGATGACGCGTTGTTTTTTATCGGATGCCGGCATCAGGCATGGCATGACAGGACAATACCCGCGGATCGGAGACCAAAATGAAACTTGATTTTTTAAACACGGTTCCCTACCTGTGTGACCGCTGGACAGAAGTGCTGCGGGAAGATCCCGGCGCCGTTTTCCTGACGGAGGAAGCGTCCGGAAAAAATATGACCCGGCAGGAGGCCGACAGTTTGTCCGCCCGGGTCTACGCTTATCTGACGAAAAATGGGATCGGCGCGGAAGACTTCGTGCTGATCCGGCTGCCCCGGGACGCGCGGCCCTTCGCGGCCATGCTGGGGGTGTGGAAGGCCGGCGCGGCGTTCACCATCGTGGAGGACACCTATGTGCCGGAGAGGATCGAAAAGATCCGGGAGGACTGCGGGTGCCGCCTGACGATCGACGAGGATGCCTGGCGGGACATCATGGCGGAAGCCCCCCTGGCGGGCTTTAGGCGGGCGGATGAGCATGACGCCTGCTTTGCCATCTATACCTCAGGGAGCACCGGAAAGCCCAAGGGCGTGCTGCAGGAATACGGGAAGATCAAGCTGAACCAGGCTTCCCTGGAGCGGCAGCCCGGTGACCTGATCAGCGCGCGCACCTGCATGGCCCTGGCGGCCCCCCTCAATTTCATCGCCGCCGTGAAGATCTTCCTCAACGCCCTGTATTCCGGCATGCGCCTGGTGATCCTGTCCGCCGAGACGGCCCGGGACCCCGCGCGCCTGAACCGGCAGTTCGAGAAGTTCGGCGTGGATCTGACCTTCCTGTCCCCCTCCGTGCTGCGGGTGATGACCGACGGCCCGGCCAAGAGCCTGAAGACCCTGGTGACCGGCAGCGAAGCCGCCAACGGCGTGTGGTTCAAGGGCGTGCGCCTCATCAACAACTACGGCATGAGCGAGGCCGGGTTTCACGTGGCCCAGTTTGAGATCGACAAACGCTACGACATCACCCCCATCGGCAAGCCGGTGTTCGAGGACATCCGCATCCGGCTGCTTAATGAGAACGGGCAGGAAGTGCCCGACGGGGAGGCGGGCGAGATCTGCTTTGATGACCCGTTCTTCCGGGGGTACATCCATATGCCCGAGGAAACGGCGAAGGCGCTCCGGGACGGGGTGTATCACTCCGGGGATATGGGCAAACGGCTGCCGGACGGGAACATCACGGTGACCGGGCGGCTGAACACCATGGTGAAGATCAACGGGAACCGGGTGGAGCCCGGGGAGATCGAGGCTGTGATGCGCCGCGTCCCGGGCATCCTCAACGCGGCGGTCCGGGATCACACGGGGGACCGCGGGCAGGTGTTCCTGTGCGCCTATTACGTGGCCGACAGCGATCTTGACGAGGAAGCGATCCGCGCTTTCCTTCGCCGGTCCCTCCCCCACTACATGATACCCGCCTTTTTCACCCGGCTCGATAAGATCCCGCTGAACATGAACGGCAAGGTGGACCGTTTCGCCCTGCCAAAGCCCGATATCAACAAGCGGGCCCGGCCCTATGAACCGCCGGAGACTCCCGAGGAAGAAAAGATCTGCCGGGCCTATGAGAAAGTGCTCAAGGCGGACCGGATCGGCGCGAACGACGATTTCTTCGAGCTGGGCGGGGATTCCCTCTCCGCCGCCCTGGCCGCGGCCGAGCTGGAAGAGATGCGGGTGGACTACAAGGATATCTATACCTGGAAAACGCCCCGGGCCATCGCAAGGATACTGCCGGAGAAGGAGACCGGGGACCTGGACGCGCTGAACCGGGCGGCCCTTGAGCGGGACCAATACCTGACGCCCTATCAGACATATTTCTACGACGCGATCCTGTATTCGCCCCGGCAGACGGGCCTGAGCAATCCCATCTCCCTTTCCTTCCCGAAGGACAGGGTGGATCCGGTGAGGCTGAAGGAAGCGCTGGAGAAAGTGTTTTCCCGCTATGCCCTCTTCAGTACCGTTTTCACCCACGATGAGGAAGGCGTGCCGGTGATGCGGTATATCCCGGGAAAGATCGTACGCCCTCAGATCGTGGAGATGCCTGAGCATACGATGGATACGCTGATGGAGCTGGTGGAGCCCTACCGGCTGGACGGGGAGCTGATGTACCGGTGCCGGATCTGCGTGACCCCGGAACGGGTAACCCTGGACCTGGACACCTGCCACCTGATCAGTGACGGGACCACCATGGCCAATTTCATGTCGGAGCTGTTCACGGCCTACCGCGGCGGCGAGCTCAGGCAGGACCATTACTATCACTACCTTGGGAGCCAGTACATGAGGCGGATGGAGCTGGAGCAGGACGCGGACGCCCTGCTGCTGATGAAAAAATTCAGCCCGGAGGATCATCTGTGCAATCCGCCCCCGGATCAGGTGTCCCGGCGCACGGGGAACGGGCGGTGCACCGGCGAGACGGACCTGACCCTCGGCGAGATGCTCCGGGGCTGTGAAAGGCTGCAGACGAGCCTGAACAAGCTCTTCGTGGCCGCGGCGCTGATCATGCTGTCCAGGTGCCGCGGCGATGACAAGGTCACGGTGGAATGGACATTCAACGGGCGGGACGAGAACTGGAAAAAGGACCTGATCGGGCTGACGATCTCCTCCGTGCCCGTCGCGGCGGACATGTCGAAGATCCATTCTTCCCGGGATATCCTGCGTTTGATCGACGAGCAGAACGAAATGGGGATGCGCTACGCCGATCTGTCCCTGGGCAACCGGGGCGTGACGCCGGGCGACAGGGACAGGATGATCGTGGTGTACGAATCCGGGTTCGATATGAACGCGTTCCTGCCCGAGGGGACCGAGACGGCCTTCGGCTATGAACATTTGGACGGCGTGTTCACCCGGTGCCAGGTCATCATCTTCAGCACATCCGATCCGGACGGAAAGATACCGTTCTATTTCAATTACGATTCTGAGGCCTATTCCCCCGCCTACGCGGCACGGCTGTGCGACATGTATAATGAGGCCATCGGATGGATGATCTCCGGAGGAGAAGAAAAAGCATGATCAGAGACTATATCGAAAACGGGATCGCGGCCCTTACAAAGCTTGAGGACGCCAGCAAACGGGGCGCCGCGATCAGCACGGAGACGCTGATGCGCCTGATCCGTGAGAATGAGGACACGGAATACGGGAAGAAATACGGTTTCCGTCAGATCCGGTCCTATGCCGATTACGCCGCGAAGGTGCCCTTTTCCACCTATGAGGACTACGAGCCCGCCATCGAGAAGATGATCTGTTTCGGGCGCAGGGGCCTGATCACCGCCGACGACGTAGTGTATTACGCCCATACCTCCGGCACATCCGGCGCGTCCAAGATGATCCCCTGCACGCAAAAGGCCCTGGACATCCTGTTCGATATGGTGTTCCGGCGGGTCTTCGGCCTGTATGAAAAGGAATGCGAAAGCAGAACGGGGACGGGGATGCCCGCGTGCAGGGGGATCAACCTGATGGAGTCCCGCATCGGCTACACCCCCCGCGGCGTCGCTCACGGCGCTGTTTCGGAGACCCTCGATCACCCGGCGGATACGCCGATATACAACGCGCTGCCCGACGAGCTCGTCTATCCCGGCGCGGAATTCGACCGGCGGCACGTGAAAATGCTGTTCGCGCTGCGGGAAAGGCATCTGAGCTTTCTTATGTCCACCTTTTCCCCGACGCTTTACGACATGATCGTGTATATCAGGCATCACTGGGAAGCCCTGTGCGAGGATATCCAAACGGGCCGGATCGGCGAAGACATCGCGGTGGATCCCAAGCTGCGCCGGACCCTGGATAAAAAAATGGCCCCCGATCCCGAGAGGGCCGATGAGATCCGCGCGATCATGGAAAAGCACGCTTCCGGCGCTTTCGTGCCATACCTGTGGCCGGATATGAAGCTGATCGCCACGGTGGGCACCGCAGCCTTCGCGCCGTTCATCGACCGGCTCCGCCCGATGCTGGGGGACACGATCGCCATGGATCATTTAGGGTATGTGTGCTCCGAAGCCACGGTCGCCGTGCCTCTTAGGGAAAACGATCCGGAGTGCATGCTGATCCCCTTCGGCGGGTTTTACGAGTTCATCCCCATGGAAGAGGGCGCGCCGACGCAGCCCCTGACGATGGATCAGCTGGAGATCGGAAAAGAGTATGAGCTGGTGGTCACCAACCTGTCCGGCTTTTACCGCTACCGCCTGGGAGACGTGGTGCGCGTGACCGGCTACCACAATGAGTGCCCCCTGATGGTGTTTGCCTACCGCAAAAACCAACTGATCAGCATGTACGGGGAGAAAGTCACGGAAACGGCGCTGCGCAGCGCGGTGGAAATGACGGCGGAGGAATCAAAAACGGCCATCCTGGAATACAGCGTCTACGCCGACACGGAAACGGACCCGGGGCACTACACCGTGCTGATGGAGAGCGACCGGGAGATCACCGCGGAAAGGTGGCCGTATTATTCCGGGATCCTGGACCGCAGGCTGTGTCAGGTCCACGACTCCTACCGGAAAAAGATCGAGCAGAAGACCATGCTGCCCCTTCAGGTCAAATTCGTCCAGCCCCAGACCTATGCCCTGTACAGGGACCTGAAAGTGATGGGCGGAGCCTCCCCCAATCAGATCAAGCCCATCCACGTCATCACCGACGGAAGGCTGAAACGGTTCTTCTTCGGGCTCCTGCAGAACTGAGACCGGGGAAGGCGCGCCGGTCAGTCCCCGCTCATCTCGAAAAACCGGATGACCGGGCCCTCCTCCCCGGGATGGCCCTCCCCCCGGTAGCGATGGCCCGAAAAGCGCGCCTTCAGGGCGGCGCTGTCGGTGATAAAGGAGGGGACCGTGTGGAAGGGCCAGGGGACTTTGCCGTCCTCGAACCGGCCCTCGTTGCACACATAGATCTGACAGGGCGTCCCCGTCATGTCCGTGCCGGTGAGCACGTACCGCGCCGACATGCTTTTCACGCCGCGCGCGTCCACCGTCTGGGTATCGACGCCGCCTGGGGCGATCACGCCGTCAAACAGTTCGCCCCGGGCCGTGCCGGTAAAGGGGATCATGGTCACGCCCGCGTTTTCGCTCCCGACCCGTAAGATCCCGTTCCGGTCGATGCGGACGAACACCTCGAGTATCAGACGATCCGACATGGATAATGCCTCCCCGATCCTCATTGATAAAACTGTTGACTGACGAAGCCGGACGGGAACACGCCCCGTCCGGCTCCTTTTATGCCGATCCGGGCCTATCCCATGATGACGCTGCTTGAGACCTTTTCCCTGCCCGAAAGGAACCAGTCCAGCACGGACTGTATTTCCCGGTCCCAGAAGTTCCAGTCGTGGGCGCCGGGGCCCTGGGAGAAAGTAAGATCGCAGCCCATGGCCAGGAAACAGTCCCGGACGCTCAGGTTCATGGCGTAGAGGAAGTCCTCCGTGCCGCAGGACTGGTACAGCTTGGGGACGCAGCCCTTCCCGGCGCAGTGCCGGTACTGGGCGAAAAGGTCGCTCCCGCCGCCCTCGATACGGTCCGGGTCGCCGAAGATGGCATTCCAGTTGAAGGCCCCGGGGGACGGCACGTTCTTCCGGTCCCCGACCAGTTTCACGATATCCAGCGCGCCGGACATGCTGGCGGCTTTGGCATACACCTCCGGCGCTTTCAGCGCCAGGTGCCAGGCGCCGTAGCCGCCCATGGAGAAGCCGCCGATGAAGGTATCCTCCCGCCGGGGGGATACGGGGAACAGGGTGCGGATATACACGGGCAGTTCCCGGGTGAAGAAAGTCTCCAGGGCCGGGCCGAAGGGCATGTTCTGGTAGAAATTGTTGCCCGCGGAGCAGGTGACCACCGCGATGCGCCGGTCCTGAGCGTAGCGGTCCACATTGGAGAACCGGGTCCAGGAAAAGGCGTCGCCGTACATGCCGTGGAGCAGATAGGCCACCGGCAGCCCCCGGTCGTACCCGAAATCCCGCTCAAGGGTATCGTAATCGAGCCTGTCCCCGCTGCCGGGCGTGGGCAGGCACACGTTGAGGGTGATGTTGCTGTAGAGCGCGTGGCTGTAGATATGACAGGTCAGGAACGCCATAGGATGCTACCTCCCGATAACAGCGGCAGAAAAACGGGCGCGCCGCAAAGGTGCGCCCGGGATGATGAAACTTTGGATCAACCCTTGATGCCCGTGGTGGCGATGCCTTCCACCAGGGATTTCTGGAAGATCAGGAAGATGATGGTGGCGGGCAGGATGGACAGCGTGGACATGGCCAGGGTGGAGCCGATATCCGAACCGGAGGACGGGTCGCTGAACAGCTGCAGGGCCAGGGCCACCGGCCTCATGTTGGCGCGGTTCACATACAGAAGGGCGGACAGGTAATCGTCCCAGCGCCAGATGAAGGAGAAGATGGCGGAGGTGACCAGGGCGGGCACGATCAGGGGCAGGATGATGCGGAAGAAGGTGCCGTAGTAGGAGCAGCCGTCGATCTTGGCCGACTCGTCCAGGTCCTTGGGGATGCCGCCGATGAAGTTCATGATCAGGTACACGAAGAAGCCCTGGATGGCGAAGAAATAGGGCAGGATCATGGGATAGTAGGTGCCGACCCAGTTCATATGACGATACCACATGAACTGCGGGATCATCAGGATCTGCGCGGGCAGCATCATGGTGGACAGCACCAGGGTGAAGAGGATCTTCTTTCCCCTGAACTGCAGCCGCTGCAGGGCGAAAGCCACGAACGCGGAGGAGATCAGGGTGCCGAAGGTGGAGACGGTGGCGATGAAGAAGGAATTGGCGAAGAACACGCCGAAGGAATAGCCCATGAAGCCCTTCCAGCCGTTGGCGTAGTTGTCCAGAGTCCACTGGGCGGGGATCAGCTGGGAGGAGGTGGGCAGCACCTGGTCGGTGGGCTTGAAGGAGGACAGCACCATCCACAGCAGGGGATAGACCATGATCAGCCCGCCGATCGTGACCAGCACATGGGTAACGACAGTCTTGATCTTTTTGCTCGTCATTGATACCTCATCCCCCTTCCTCAGCCGTCATAGACCCACTTTTTGCGGGTCCAGAAGAGCAGTGCCGTGACCAGGGAGATGACGATCAGCATGATCCAGGCCAGCGCGGACGCGTAGCCCATCTGGCTCTTGCCGGAGGCGGGGAACGCCTTGTTGTACTGGTAGACCGTGTAGAACAGGGTGGAGTTCCGGGGCGCGCCGTTGGTGATCAGCTTGGACTGCGTGAAGGCCAGGAAGGAATTGATGGTCTGCTGCACCAGGTTGAAGAAGATGGTGGGGGTCAGCAGAGGCAGGGTGACCGTCCAGAACTGGTGGAACTTGGTGGCGCCGTCCACGTCCGCCGCCTCGTACAGCTCCCGCGGGATCTGCTTGAGGGAGGACAGGAAGATCAGCATGGAGGAGCCGAACTGCCATACCGTCAGGATGATCAGCACCCAGATGGCCGGGCCCTCACTGAACCAGTTGTAGCTGGCCATGCCGGGGAAGATGGGCGACAGGATAGCGTTCAGGGTGCCGTTGGACTCGAAGATGCGGCGCCACAGGATGGCCACGGCCACGGACCCGCCGATGATGGAGGGCAGATAGTATACGGCGCGGTAAAGGCCGATGGCCCTGGAATTGCGGTTGAGGATCAGGGCCACCATCAGGGCGAAGATCACCTTGAGCGGCGTGCCCACCAGAGCGAAATAGCAGGTGACGCCCAGGGCCTTGGTGAAGGTCTTGTCGTTGGTGAAGATACGCACGTAGTTATCCAGGCCGACCCACTGGGGAGTGTTCTGGATGTCGTATTTGCAGAAGGAATAGTACAGGGAAAGACCCATGGGGATGGCCATGAACATCAGGAAGCCCACGATGAAAGGCAGGCTGAACACAAATCCCGCCGTGGATTCCTTTTGCAGCCACGCGGTGAAGGATGACCTTTCCCTGCGGATGGTTCGCGTAGACAAGGCGGTGTTCCCCCCTCTTTGACCTAAAGATCAGGTGAGATGGAAGAAAAGGGCGTCCCGGGAGACGCCCTTTTCAGGATCGACGATAAGATCAGTAGTTGGCAGCCAGATCGTTGACAGTGTCCACGAAATAGGCACCGGCCTCTTCGGGAGTCATGCCGGGGGTAGGAGCGAGCATTTCATCGCTCAGGTACTTGATCACGTCATCGTTGGCGGTACCGGCATAGTTGGGCAGCGGCGGGAAGATCGGGGAGCTGTTCTCCGCCACGATGGCCAGATAATCGGCGGCGGTGCCGTAGGTGGCGTCCAGCTTGTTCAGTTCCTCGGCGATCTCGATAGCCAGAGCGGTGTTGGCGGGCACGCCGCGCTCAGCCTGCAGCAGGATATTGGCCTGGGGATCGTTGATCAGATAGTTCAGGACCGCCACGGCCAGATCGGGGTTCTTGCTGTCGGTGGTGACGGAGAAGAACTGGCCGGGCTTCATGTAGTTGGAAGCCTGGGGATTCTCGCTGGGCCAGGCAACGATGCCCAGCTCGATGCCGTCAGCGGTGGCGGCAGCCTGGAAGGCGGCCAGCTGGTTGGAGAAGGCGAAAGCGCACCAGGTACGCACATCGTCGGTGGCGCCGAATACCAGGGGATGCATGTTCAGGTCGCCGGTGGTCTGCACGTTGGCCTGCTGGTCGGTGTTGTACATCCAGCCTTCGGAAACGCACTTGACCAGACGGGCATAGTAGCCGGCCATTTCCTCAGCGGTGGGCACGACGCCGTCAGCGTTCCACAGTTCCTGATAGCCCAGGCCGCGGGCGTAATAGGTCAGGGGGTTCTCGGAGTTGCCTTCGCCGTAGGCCACGCCGATGCCGCGGGCCTCGAAGATCTTCCTGGAGATGTCCTCGAACTCGGCCCAGGTCATGTTGTCGGGCACGGTGATGTCCAGGGAATCGGTGAGGGTCTTGTTGTAGAGCAGGGCGGGAGCGTTCACGCCGGCGCACAGGGCATACAGGCCGTCGCCCACTTTGCCGCTGGCCAGGATGCTGTCGGACAGGCCGCTCACATCCAGGGCGCCGCTCTCCACATAGGGGGTCAGATCCAGCAGATCGCCGGCTTCCACCCACTGCGCCAGGTCGGCGTAGTCCTGCTGCATCAGGTCGGGCAGGTCGTTATTGGAGGAATAGGTGCTCATCAGGGCCCAGTAGTTGCTCCAGTTCTGAGCGTTGGGGTTGAAGGTCACGTTGGGATAGTTCTCGGTGAAGAAGTTCAGCGCTTCCAGGGTGACGGCGTCACGCTTCTGGTTGCCCCACCAGCCGAAGCCCAGTTCCACCGTGCCGGCGGAAGCGGGATCGTAGGTGCCGACTTTCAGCTCGGCGAGGGCGGAGAACGCCGTCATCATCATGATCGCTGTCAGAAGAAGGGCCAGGAATTTTTTCATGGGATGCTCCTCCTATAAAATAAGTTTTATCGGTAAAATTATACAGGCTCTGATTTTCACTGTCAAGCGACAGTTTAATGAGATTAACGTTAATCCACACATTCCGCTCCACAGCAGCTCTCCCGTTTCCATTGCCGTTTCCGCTGTTTTCTGGTATAGTGAAAGCAGTAAAACACACAGGGGGAGCGCCTGCTATGGACACGCTGAAAATAACCGGTGAGACCACCATCGGAGAGCTGGTGCGGAGCGGATCCTTCGGCGAGTACGGGAAATACATCTTCACCTACATGACGCCCGATCACTGGCAGAACAAGCTGAGCGCTTACGGATTTGAGACAGTGGGCTTTCCGGAAGGGCTCGAGCGGATGCGCGAACTGGCGCCGCGGAGCGCCGGGACGCATTTTTACGTCTACCCCGAGGAGGAGCGTTTGGCATCCTGGGATAAAGGGACCGTGCGCCTTGAGTACTTCCCCGCCGAAAAGGCCGGCGGTCCCCTCCCCTACGTGCTGATCCTGCCGGGAGGCGGGTGGAACCGGCAGTGGGGCTTCATCGAGGGCCAGGCCATAGCCGCCCGGGCGAACGCGCTGGGGTTCCCAGCCTTCGTGCTGTATTACCGGGTGAAGCAGGAGCCGGTCATGCCCCTGCCCATCCTGGATCTGCACCGCGCCGTGCGTTTCATCGAAGAGAACGCCGCAAGCTTTGGCGTGGACGCGTCCCGGTACATGCTGGGCGGGTTCTCGGCGGGCGCGTCCATCGCGGGCTGCCTTCTGACGGAGCGCTTCGGCTGGCAGGCGGGCGGCATAACAAAGCCCGCGGCCATGTTCCTGGGATATGTGCCCGCCCGGTTCGATGAGTTTTACGATTCCTGGCGGAAGGCCCCCGAAGGATCCCCGCAGAGGGAAACGGCCGCCGCCGCGCTGCGCCGGGTGGGCGGCCCGGACTTTTCCATGGAGACCCTGACGCCCTACGATATCATCCGCCAGATCGTGCCCGACGCGCCGCCGGTCTACGTGACCGCCAATCTGGACGATCCCGTGGTGCCCCCTGTCAACAGCCTGAAGCTGATCGAAAAGCTCAAAGAAAAAAAGATCGAACACAGGACGAGGATCGGCCGCGTGGGCGGGCACAGCTACGGCCTGGGCAACGGGCTGGAAGCGGCCGGCTGGTTCGACGAAGCCATCGACCTGTTTAAAAGCCGCTGCTGAAGCGGCAGGAGGGAAATGACATGAAAGTATGCTATCGGGCCGGAAAGGTCACAAAATGCGGCAACTGTTTCGCCGTCGACACGGACGGCGTCCAGATCCGTCTCTGGTTCCTGACGGACGATATCCTGCGCATCCGGGCGGGCTTCGACGGGGACTGGGACGAAAACTCCTACAGCCTGGTGATGACCGCCTGGCCCTCCCGCACCGACGCGTTCCTGGGCAGCGAGCGCCGCCGGGTGGAGACGGCGGAAGCGGCGCTCGAGGACGGGGAAAGGGAAGCCGTGATCCGGGGGAAACACCTCACCGTGACGGTGCACAAGGACCCCTTCCATATCTCCGTGCATGACCGGGAGGGCACGCTGATCCACGAGGACATCCCCGATCTGGCCTACCGGGAGGACATGAACCGCCGCCGCATGCACACCATCCGCATCGAGGCGGAGGACCATTTCTACGGGTTCGGTGAAAAAGCCGGGGAGATCGACAAGGCCCAGTGCTTCCTGAGCATGGCGCCGGGCGACGCCATGGGCTATGACCCGGAGAAGACGGATTCACTCTACAAGCACATCCCCTTCTTTATCCGCCTCCAGGGAGAAACGAAAAAAGCTACGGGCTACTTCTACCACAATACGTCCGAATGCACTTTCAACATGGGCAGGGAGAAGCGCAATTACTGGCACCGCTACGCCACCTATACCGCCGACGCCGGGGATATCGACCTGTTCCTCATCGCGGGCCCGTCCATCCGGGACATCGTGAAAAGGTATACCGACCTGACGGGAAAGTCCGCCCTGCTGCCCCGGGCCGCGCTGGGATACCTGGGATCCTCCATGTATTACCCCGAACTGCCCAGGGACTGTGACGACGCGATCCTGGAGTTCATCGACACCACCCGGGAGGAAGATATCCCGGTGGACGGGTTCCAGCTCTCCTCCGGCTACTGCGCGGTGGAGACCCCCGAGGGGATCAAGCGCTGCACCTTCACCTGGAACCGCACCCGCTTCAAGGATCCCGCCGGATGGTTCGCGGAAATGAAAAAGAGGGGCATCGTGGTGTCCCCCAATATCAAGCCGGGCATGCTGCTGGTGCATCCGCTTCTGAAGGACATGATGGAAAAAAACATGTTCATCAAAGCAGACCCGGAACTGAAAGAAAACTCCCCGGGCAGCTATCAGGGCTGCGGCGTGGGCACCTGGTGGGGCGGCCGGGGCGTGTTCGTGGACTTTACGGATCCCGCCGTACGGGAGCACTGGAAGGGATATATCAAGGACGCCCTGCTCAAATACGGCTGCACGTCCATCTGGAACGACAACTGCGAGTATGACTCCATGGTGGATAAGGACGCGGTGGTATGCGGCGAAGGGAAGCAGAGCACCATCGGCGAAACGAAGGCCGTGATGTCCAACCTGATGTGCAGGCTGTCCGACGACGCCGTCATCGAGTACTACGGAAACGTGCGCCCCTACACCGTGTGCCGCTCCGGCCACGCGGGCATCCAGCGCTACGCCCAGGTGTGGGCCGGGGACAACCTGACCTGCTGGGAGACCCTGAAATACAATATCGCCACCATCCTGGGCATGGGCCTGTCGGGCGTGGCGAACCACGGCTGCGACGTGGGCGGCTTTTACGGCCCCGCGCCGGATGAAGAACTGTTCGTGCGCTGGGTGCAGAGCGGCATCTTCTTCCCGAGGATGTCCATCCATTCCACCAACACGGACAACACCGTCACCGAGCCCTGGATGTACTCAAAGAGCAAGGAGCATATCCGCGCGGCCATCCAATGGCGCTACCGCATGAGCCCCTACCTGTATTCCCTTGAATGGCGGGCCCACGAAACGGGCCTGCCCATCATGGAGGCCCTGTGCAGCGCCTTCCAGCACGACCCGGCCACCTACCGGGAGGGCGTGGACTTCATGTGGGGCGACAGCATCCTGGCGGCGAACGTGGTGGAGAAGGGACAGACCGTGCGGCCGGTGTACCTGCCCAGGCTTAAAACGGAGCGGGAAAAATGGTACGATCTCAGGACCCGGGAAGCCTTCGAGCCGGGCCGGACCGTGAACGTGCCGGTGGGTTTGGGCGACATCCCCATGTTCGTCCGTTCCGGCGCCATCGTGCCCATGTCCCTCACGCCCCTTAAAAACCTGATGACGGAGCAGGCCAAAGCCCTGAAGATCCTTCTGGTCCCGGACGTGGACGCCTCCTTCACCCTGTATGAGGACGACGGCGTATCCAACGACTACCTGAGCGGAAAGTACCTGAAAACGAAGATCAGCGTGACCGCCGGGGAGCGGACGCTGATCCGTTTTGAGCACAGCGGGGATCATCCCACCGCCGTGGAGGATATCCATCTGGATGTACTGCACCGGGAAAAGGCGCCCTTCTACGTGCTGCTGGACGGCGAAACCCTTCCCCATTACCTGCACAGGAAAAAGTATGAGGCCGCGGACCGGGGATGGTATTACAGCCAGACCCTCAAGTCCGTCCAGATCAAATACAGGAACCCCAAACACGACCATGAAGTGACCGTGAGCTTCGCCGTGTTCGACCTGATCGGCATGTGAGGCGGCCTGAAAACAGCCTGTGACCGCCCGGGGGCGGAAAGAGAAAAGGCGCTGTTGCACAAGCAACAGCGCCAGAATACAAAAAAACGGAAAAATATGGTTAAGAAGCAAACCAGAGACAACAAAGAAAGGGTAAGAGGGAAGGAATAAAACAGCAGGGTTTTAAAAACTCTG
>CACZOZ010000011.1:0-10410 GCA_902782865.1 uncultured Eubacteriales bacterium | reverse complement strand
TGAAGGGCCCGCAGGATGGCCTCAAGATCGATATGGCCGTTCCCGGGCAGCTGCCGGTCGTTCTCGGCGAAGTGGATGTGGCACAGCCTGTTTCCCGCCCGGCGGACGGCCTCGGCGGGATCGGCCTCCTCGATGTTCATATGGAAGGTGTCCAGGTGGAGCCGCACGCCCTCGCTGCCCACGGCGCGCAGAAATCGGAGGCCCTCCTCCGCCGTGTTGAGGAGGGGGCACTCGAAGCGGTTGACCATTTCGATCCCCAGGGTGATGCCCATTTCAGCCGCCCGATCGCCTACGCGCCGCAGGGGCTCCGCGGCGTACTTGAGCTTTTCCTCCCGGGAAAAGGCGATGCCGGCGGGGAAGACCTTTCCCCGCGTCTGAAGGATGCCGCCGATCTTTTTCACGCCCATCCTTTCGGCGAGGACGAGATGGGAAAGAAGATGCTCCGACGCGTTCTCCCGCTCCCTGGGGTCCTCCGAGCAGAAATCGCACCCCGGCGGCAGGGCGTCCGCGAAGGTCAGCTCCATATCCAGGTCCCGGACCAGCGCGGCGAGGCTGCTCTGGCGCTCCGCCGGCAGCGCCGATACCGTCAGGGCGGACATCTCGATGCACCCCGCCCCGGCTTCTTTCGCCCGGCGGGCGTAGTTCTCCCACAGGAGCTCTTCCGTGTCCACGAAATATCCGTAGTAGACGCCTATGCGGTTATCCATCGGGCTCCACCTGCCTGATAACATATTCGCGGGTCTGTTCCGACCAAATTGTATTGCGCCGGGCCCGGGCTGTCAATCGGGAAAATTCGGGGGCCATGACTCTTTTGGCCGCCTCTGAACGTATAATGAGTGAAGATCTTCACAGGGAGGTCCCCGATGGACAAAAACGCGTTTGAGCAGATGGTCATGGATGAGCTGCCGGGACTGTACCGGATCGCTCAGGGCATCCTGCGCCATCCGGCGGACGCGCAGGACGCGGTGCAGCAGGCGGTCCTCAAGGCCTGGGAGCGTCTGGGGACCATCCGGCCCGGGACCGGGAAGGCCTATCTCACCAGGATCGTCATCAATCAGTGCCGGGATATCCAGCGCGCCCGGCGGCGCGTAGTCCCCTCGGATGTCATCCCGGACAGGGCGGAGCCTCCGTCAAGGCTCATGGAATTGAGAGAGGCTGTGGACCGGCTCCCGGAAAAGCTCAGGATCCCTTTTCTGCTCGTTTACATGGAGGGGCACAGCACGCGGGAGGCGGCCGATATCGCCGGCATCACGGAATTCGCCCTGAAGTCACGTTTGAAAAGGGCCAGAAAGAAACTGCAACTCGCCCTGGGAGAGGAGGATACATGATGATATATTCACGGAGCGATCTTGAAAATATGTATGAGAGCCCTTCGCCGGAATTCACGGAGCGCGTCCGGCTCTCCGTCGCCGCCCTCCCGTCCCGTGAACAGGAGGATAAGATCATGAAAAAGAGAATGCCCCTTACGCTCATCATCGCGGCCGTCGCCCTGATCGTGTTCTCAGCCGCCGCTTACGCGGCGGTCACCCTGTACCGCGTGGTGAACTGGAGAGCCGAGGTCACGCGGACGGCGGAGCCCGCCCCGACTGCGGCCGCTGAAGCGGGGCAAAACGGGCAGGATAAGGCGCAGGAAGATCTTCGCTTCTTTATGTTGGGCCTGCCGGATGATGAGACCGTGTACGCGTGGGTCGAGGACGAGCGGGGCGGGTACCTGATCGGTGATCTTCACGCGAAGCGGAAGGTCTTCGCTTCCGCGGAGAGATTGAGTGACGCCATGGCCGGCGCCCGGGACCTCACCCTGCCCGTGTGGCTGCCGGAGGGGGAGGAAGCGTTTTTCTCCGCGGAGACGGAGATGGACTGTAGGGCCTTTGGGAAATATAACGCGCTCGGCAGCGGGCGTAAGGGGCCCATCCGGTATGAGCGGTATCTCATCGGCGATGAGGACGCCGTGATCTCGGGCTATTCCCTTACCCTCACCCTGGAGGATGGAAGCAGCTGGTCCGTCATGTCCCGTCTTTGCGCCCCGCCGGCCGCGGAGGAGGCCATCGCCCTGCGCGAAGGGGAGACCGCCGAACAGGTCCGTGTCCCGGGCATGGATGAGGCGATCCTGATCCGCGCGTCCGATCCAAAGTATCCTGACGGCCTGCTGATGCGCAGGACGCTGGAGGAGCCGGTGCGTTGGAAGCGGCTCCCGCTGGGCGGGCAGGAAGAGGACGACGACAATGTCTATACGCATGAGCAGCTCACCGTCTGGGCCTTCGGCGTTTCCGAGCCGGAGGAGCTTCTGAAACTCTTTGGAGGGAAATGACCGTTGCCGGGTCCAACACAAAAAGAGGGCTGTGAAAAAAGTCGCAGTCCCGTAATCCACAAAAAAGTGCCATGTTCTGTTGAAAACCAATAGGACGAGGCACTTTTTGGTATAATGCTTTTGCTGCAATGAAACGCTACCAAAGACAGTAGAGCCCTAAGCAGAAAAGATTACCAGGGGCTGTGATGCCCGGCGTTTTCTTAATGCCGTTCTTTCACAGCCCCTTTTTTCCGGCTCATACAGCTGGTGTCAGATATCCGTTTTTTCCGCCGCTTCCACGAAAGCCCGGAAGATCCTGCGGCTGGACTCGTCCGTCCGGTGGGAAAACTCGGGATGCCACTGCACCGCCCACAGAAAAGCCTTTTCGGGAGCGTACAGCGCTTCCGTGAGCCCGTCCGGGGAGACGGCCATGGGCATGAGGCCGGGGGCGAGGGCTTTCACCGCCTGGTGATGGCAGCTGTTGACTAAGATCTCATCTTCCCCGAGGCAGCGGCGCAGGGGAGAGGCGCTCACCAGTTCCACCGGATGGGCGGGCAGATGGTAGGGCGCTATTTGGCGGTGGGTCACCCGGGAGGGGTGCTGGGTGGGCAGGTCCTGGTACAGTGTCCCGCCCAAAGATACGTTGATGAACTGCAGTCCCCGGCAGATCCCCAGCACCGGTCTGTTCATCTTCAGGGCCTCCCGGAGGACGATCAGATCCATCGCGTCCCGTTTTTCGCAGGTGTCCAGGAGCCCTTGAAGCGGCTTTTCGCCGTACAGGTCCGGGGACACGTCCTGCCCTCCCGTGAACAGGAAGCCGTGACACATCCCGATCAGCTGCTTTAAGTCCGCCTCGTTGTCGGTGAGCGGGAAGATGACGGGGAGCCCGCCGGCCTCCGTGACGCCGTCCAGGTATCCCGGCAGCATCCACACGCTGTCTTTTTTGTCATCCCACAGGGGCATGACGCCGATGACCGGTCTCATATCCGACTATCCTTACTCGATGGTGAAGTTTTTGATGATCGTGCCGGTGTAGTTCCCTTTGCCGGTGACGGTCACCGTCGCGGTGCCTTTTTCCACGTTGTTCTCGTATTTCACCGTGTAGTCCGTGCCCTTTTTGAGGGTCACCAGTTTCCCGTTCACCTTCGTGGTCACGGTGGGGACGGGTTCGCAGGCCGACCCGGTATAAGCAAAGGACGTTTTGTCCAGGGTCACCTTGAGGATCTTGACGGGCGTGATGGTGAAGGTCTTGGTGATCGTGCCCTTGAAACTGCCCTTGCCCTTGACGGTCACGGTGGCCTTGCCGGCCTTCACGTTGTTTTTATACGTGACGGTATAGTCCACATCCTCTTTGAGGGTCACATTCGTGCCGTTCAGCTTCGCCTTCACGGTCACCGACGGCGTCAGGGCCTCCCCGGTGTAGGCCATCTTGGTCTTGCCGAGGGTCACGCTGCCGAGGGCTGCCTTCACGATCTTCACGTTCAGGGTGAAGGTGATCTTTTTGCCCTGCCCGGCGCTGTACACGTAGGTGACGGGGCTGCCGGTCACGGTGAGGATGGTCCCCTTGACGGTGCCGTTCGTCCAGTCGGAGGCCTTCTTGACATTGAAGCCCGGGAGGGTGCTCAGGTCGAACCGCCCGCCCACGGCCTTGACGCTGCGGGCGTTCGCCCAGCAGGACACGTAGTCCAGTTTGTTGTTTTTGCTCAGGTCCAGGCTGGTCAGCTCGTTGTAGTCGCAGTACAGGTAGGTCAGTCTGGTGTTCTTTTTAAGGTCCAGCTTCGTCAGCCGGTTGCCGTCGCACTTAAGCCGGCCCAGCAGGGTGTTTTTGCTCAGGTCGAGCGCGGTCAGCTTGTTCCCGGCGCAGTACAGGTAGGTCAGTTTGGTGTTTTTGCTCAGATCCAGTTTGGCCAGGCTGTTCTTGTCGCAGGTGAGACTGTCGAGCTTCGTGTTTTTGCCAAGGTCCAGTTTGGTCAGCTTATTCCCGGAGCAGTCCAGGGAGGTGAGCGCGGTGTTTTTGCTCAGGTCCAGTTTTTTGAGCTGGTTGCTGCCGCACTTCAGGTCCTTAAGCGCGGTATTTTTGCTCAGGTCCAGGGCGGTGAGGCGGTTGGAGCCGCAGTCCAGATCCCTCAGGGCCGTGTTGGCGCTCACGTTCAGGGCGGTGAGGTCGTTGCGCCAGCAGCTCAGGCGCTCCAGGCGCGGGTTGCTGCTCAGGTCCAGCTTGGTCAGCCCGTTGCCGCTGCACACCAGCTCCTTCAGGCAGGGATTCCTGCTCACGTTGAGCGTGCCGAGCTTGTTGTCGTTGCACCACAGGATCTCAAGCGCCTTGCAGGTGCTGATATCCAGCGCTGTCAGCTTATTGCCGTAGCAGTACACCTCCCGGAGGACCTTGTTCCGGCTCAGGTCCAGCTTGGTCAGGGCGCAGTTCTTGCAGGAGAGCTTATTGAGACTGTTGAAGTACCCGATGCCGTCCAGGCTCTCGATGGACGTCTTGTCCACGTCGATCTCCTTCACGGCTTCCCTCTCCTCTTCGCTGAGGGCACCGTTCCCGTCCCTGTCGAACTCCGCCACATAGTCCCTGAAGCGCCAGTCGGGAAAATTGACTTCATTGATCTTCACCTCCGCGGCCAGGGCGTCGGCGGCCAGAAGACAGGTAAAGACCACCAGGATCACAAGCAGCGTTTTTTTCATGAGTATGCACCTCCGTTATATCGGTGTTTGAGTGCCTCGTTCACTGATGAAGATACCATATCCCGGAAAAATAATCAATGGCGGGAATGCGGCCCGGCAGGCGTCAGTCGTCCGCGAAATGCTCCTGGGCGTGGAAAGCTTCGCAGATCTTTTTATAGTCCCCGAAGACCGTCAGCTTGTCACCGGGCTCGAATACCGTTTCCGGCTGGGCCGCCGTGGTCCTGCCGCCCCGGTGCTCCACCAGCATCACCAGGATGCCGGTCTCCGCGCGCAGCCTCGTTTCGGCGAGCGTGCGGCCCTGATAGGCTTCCGGGATGTGGCGCAGCGTCACCTGGGCGATGGACCCGTTGCCGATATTGTCCACCAGCAGCACGGCGTTGAAGGTCTCGATCCGTTCAAAAGCCCGGTCCACCACCCGCCTTAAAAGGTTCTCTCCCCAGGCGTGGACCTTCGGCACGCGCATGAAGATCAGGATCACGGCCACGGTGGACAGCGGGATCAGAAAGCCCACGATCTGGTGCCCCAGCACCACTACCTTCATGGACAGGAACACGTTGATGAACGCGGACACGATGGTGATGTTGAACACGAACCCGAAAAGCATGGTCACCCGGGCCAGCTGGCGGCGCCGCCGGGAGCTCATGACGATCTCGCTCTCCCGGGTGGTGAAGCCCGTGCCCGTCAGGAGCGACAGCACCTGGAAACGCGCCCTTTCCGCCTGCAGTCCCGTCAGGCGGAAGAAAAACGTGAACAGTTCCGCGATCACCCAGTACAGCAGGATGACCAGGGAAAAGAGCATCAGGGCGAGGGTGGCGTTCATAGTATCTTCTCCTTGTATGTATGCGTTCCGCGGCCGGCCCCGGGGGACCGGCGCGCTTTTGATGTCATTATACCATCTTTTTTGTTTTTTGCCATCGGCCTCGGGAACTGTTGACACTTTATTTGCGGATGGGCTATACTCGCCCCGTTCGATATCCGGGTCGCGCGGCCCCGTGTTCGGCCGCGTCCCGGTGTGAAGCGGGGGAGGTAACTATGCGTTTGATCGGCAATATCCTGTGGTTCGTTTTCGGCGGGTTCCTGAGCGGTCTTGGCTGGTGGCTGTCGGGGCTGCTGTGGTGCGTCACCATCATCGGGATCCCCTACGGCAGGCAGTGCTTCAAGTTCGCCAGCCTTTCCTTCTGGCCCTTCAAAAAGGACGTGGTCTACGGCGGCGGCGCCCCGTCCACCATCGCCAACATCATCTGGCTCGTGGTGTGCGGGCTGTGGATGGCGCTGGGGAACGCTGCTTTCGGGCTGCTGTGGTGCTTGACCATCGTGGGGATCCCCTTCGGGAAGCAGTTCTTCAAGATCGCCAAGCTCTCATTGACCCCCTTCGGCGCGAAGATCGTGAACCGGTGAGGACCCAAAGACGGTCAGGCGGCGCGGCATTTCCTGACGCCCCACACCATCACCGCGGCCGAGACGGCGGCGAAGAGGACGGCCGCGATCAAAAGGGCGGTCACGCCGCTCATGTCCAGCAGCCGGCCCCCCAGGGCGGAAGCGGCGATGGTGCCCGCGGTGCTCGACACGCCGAAGAAGGCCTGGCCCTTCACGGCGTCCTGGGGCGCCATGAGGCCGGCCACATAGTGGACCGAGGCCACGGTGATGACGGCGAAGGCCAGCAGCTGCAGGAACTGCACGCCGTAGTACCCGGCCACGCTGGAGACCAGAAGGGTCCCGGCGCATTTTAAAAGGTTCGCGAAACCGCTGAGGATCAGCCATTTCCCGGCGCTCATCTTCTGAAGGAGCTTTGAAAAAAAGAACATCACGGGCAGCTCGGTCAGGGCGGCGATGGCGTAGGATACCCCGAGGGAAGCGCTGTCGCCGCCCTTGCTGACGATGACCTGGTAGGCGAAATTGCCGATCAGCTTGTGGCTGGTGTACAGGCAGCCCGCGGCGAAGAGCACGGTCATAAAGCCCGGGTAGCGCTTGAAGAACCCGGCCCGGGTCTTCCGCTGCGGCACGGGCGTCTTTTTAAAGGGAAAGGCCGTGAGGCACAGCGTGAGGAGGATGTACAATCCCACGCCGGTCAGGGGGATCAGCTGGATGCCGTGCTTTTCCGTCACCTGACCGATCAGGACGGAGAACACGGCGTACACGAGGGAGCCCGCGCCCCGGCCGATGCCGAAATCCACTTTCCGGCCGTTCCCGTTCGAAAGGGTGCCCAGGGCGTTGAAAAGGGGCATCATGCACTGCATCAGCATGATGCCGGCGCCGTAGGAGAGCACCAGCATTTCCCGGGACCGGTCGGCGGTCAGGGGCACCAGCGCGGCCGAGACGAGAAACAGGCCCGTGAGCAGGAGCAGGATGTTTTTGACGCTCGGGCTGCGGGGCCGGTCTGCCCAGGCGCCCAAGGCGGGCTGGAGGAGGGCGGCCAAAAGGGACGCCGCGGCGGTCATCATGCCGATGGCGGTGTTGGAGAACCCGCGGCCCAGCAGGTACACCGTGGCGTAGTTGGAGAATACGGCGAAATTGGACCAGTAGCAGCCCATCACCACACAGTAGCGTGTCGTCAGATCCATTTTGATCACTCTTCCCGGACGGGCCCGTCCCCAAAATCGCCGATGATCTCCGCGCAGCCGTTGAAGGCGGCCAGGCGCGAAAGGGCCTTTCCGATGGCGGCGTCCATCCGCTTCCCGCGTTTTGTCCCGGGCTCGAACCAGATGTTTTTCACGTTCAGCGTCCCCCACTTTCTCTCGGCGGCCGCCTCGATCCTGCCGGCGAAGTTTTCCCCGTACAGCATGGGCAGCACGTAGTGCCCGTACCGGCGCTTTTCCCGGGGGGTGTAGATCTCCCAGGAGTACTGATAGTCCCACAGGGCTTCCACGAGCTTCCTGTCCCAGAGCATCGGGTCCAGGGGCGCCAGGAACTCCAGCCGCGCCTTCCTGTCGGCCGCGCCGCCGAGCACGCTTTCCATCATCCCTTCGTCCCGGCGGAGCATGTAAAGAGGGGCCCTGAGCCCTTCCACCCCGACGGGAACGATGACGCCCGCTTCCGTCAGCGCGGCGAAGGCCTCCGACCGCTCTCCGGGCGTCATTCTGATGCCCAGGAACGCGTCGCTCCTGCGGTCCCATAAAAGGCCCACGGCCCCGATCCGCCGGGCGATGCGCCACTGCCGGAAGCTTTTTTCGTCCGGGCAGGGGCAGGGGGAACTGAGCGCCTCCGGGGAAAGATATCTTTCCGCCAGATCATAGGATTTGCGGGTGCCGGCCTTGTGGTGGATGAGGAGCGTGCCGTCGGTGTACATCTGCTCCAGGACCGACCGGGCGGCGGGGGACCGGCCCGCCCAGTTCCCGCTCCAGTGCATGGCGGAGTGCCAGAAGATATCGCCTTCGATGGGCAGGGTATCGCTGCTCACGGGCCCGTTCTTACGGATGTAAGTCTCCGCCCGTTCCTTGAGGGCCTCGAGCTCCGGGAAGTTTTTCGCGTGCTCCCGGCTCCGTTGCCTGTAACTCTCAAAATACGGCCAGTCCTTTGCCGGCCAGATGGACAGCTCCTTGTCCGGGTAGTCCACCAGGAGCCGGTCCCGATAGAGCAGCTCCGAAAGGGTCTCCCTTTTGAAGCCCCTCACCCGGGACAGCAGCGTCAGCTCGGCGTTCCGGCCGCACACGTCCACCGGGTCATACTGGATACAGCCCGCCTCGCACACGTACCGGTACGCGCCCTCCTTCCCGGTGAAGCGGTGCTTCCCCAGGAGGCCCTGTTTGATGAGGATGAATGTCTTCGCCTGATCCCGTGTGATGGTGAGCATGTCCCGCGCCTTTCCGTCCCTGTGGTGTTTGAGGGCAGTATATAGGCCCGGGGGCCGAAAGTCAATTGTCAGTCCCCGTTGGGCTGTGTTATAATCCCCGCGGAACAGGATGTACAGTGTGAGAGGGCTTTTTTACGTATGCCGCGGAGGTGCCTGATATGTCGGTGAGGATCGCCTTCCTTCAGCTCCTTCCCGCCCCCGGAGCGGATGAACAGCTCCGCAGGGGGCTTGAGGCCTGCGGGAAAGCCAGGGAAATGGGCGCCGACATCGCCCTGTTCCCGGAGATGTGGAGCTGCGGCTACGATCTGTCCGGGGACGGTGACGCGGTCCGCGTCAGGGCCGTCGACGGGGACGGGGCTTTCGTGAGGGCCTTCGGCGCCCTGGCGGCGCGGCTGGACATGGCGGTGGGGATCACCTGCCTGGAAAAGCACGATCCCGGGCCGATGAACACATTCGTCCTCTTTGACCGGCACGGGCGGGAGGCTCTGCGCTACCGTAAGGTGCACACCTGCGCCTTTGAGGATGAGCGGGTGCTCACGCCCGGCGATCTATTCCCCGTCTGTGACCTGGACCTGGGGGAGGATACGGTCCGGGTCGGGTCCATGATCTGTTTCGACCGGGAATTCCCGGAAAGCGCCCGGCTTTTGATGCTCCGGGGCGCGGAACTGATCCTGGTGCCCAACGCCTGCCCCCTGGAGATCAACCGCCTGGCGGCCCTGAGGACCCGGGCCTATGAGAACATGCTGGCCGTGGCCGTGTGCAATTATCCGGAGGGCCAGCCGGACTGCAACGGGCATTCCGCCCTCTTTGACGGCGTGCCCTGGGTGAGGGAGGAGCCGGGCGTCCGGGACATGTGCGTGTTTGAGGCCCCGGGCACGGAGGGCATCTTCACCGCGGACCTGGACCTCGGATCGCTCCGGCGCCACCGGGCCGAGGACGTGATGGGGGACAAGTACCGCCGCCCCGGTACTTACGGGGCGCTGACCGTTTCCTATGAGCGCTGAGAACAGGAGGATTGAAGCATGATCCGACGCGTCAGGACAGAATGCGGATGGGTGCGCGGCCTGCCCGCGGCCGACCCCCGCGTGACCAGTTACAAGGGCATCCCATACGCCGCGCCCCCCGTGGGAGAGGACCGGTGGCGGGCGCCGCGGCCATGCGCGCCCTGGGAGGGAGACCTGGAGGCTTACGCCTTCTCGCCCATCCCCATGCAGGCGCCCATCAGCGCCGACCCGAAGAACCTCTACGACCGGGAATGGCACGTGGATAAGGAGATCCCCATGGGGGAGGACTGCCTCACCCTCAATATCTGGGCCCCGGCGGACGGCAGGAAGGACATGCCCGTCTTCGTGTGGTATTTCGGCGGCGGCCTGCAGGTGGGCTACAGCGCGGAGATGGAGTTCGACGGGGAGCGCATCGCCCGGCGGGGCATCGTCGTGGTCACGGTCAATTACCGGGTCAATCTGTTCGGCTTCCTGTGCCATCCGGAGATCACCGCGGAGTCTCCCGACGCGCCGGCCAATTTCGGCTTCCTGGATCAGCAGGCGGCCACCCGCTGGGTGAAGCGCAACATATCGGCCTTCGGCGGGGATCCGGATAATATCACCATCGGCGGCCAGTCCGCCGGGGGCATGAGCGTGTGCGC
>CACZOZ010000010.1:0-8468 GCA_902782865.1 uncultured Eubacteriales bacterium | reverse complement strand
GTGACCGAGGCGACCGACGCGCGGGAGGAACTCTTCGGCAGGGAGCGGATGCTCGCGGCCCTCAACGCGCGCACGGGCGGCACGCCGCAGGATGTGCTGCACCGTGTCCGTGAAGCGGTACGGGACTTCGTGAAGGATGCGGACCAGTTCGATGATATGACCATGCTGTGCATGGAGTACAAGGGGGCGAAAACATGAAGGAACTTTCGATCGAGGCGTGTATCGCCAATATCGGCACCGTGACGGCGTTCGTGGAGGAAGCTCTGGAGGCGGCGGGCTGCCCCATGAAGATCATGATGCAGATCGATGTGGCCATCGACGAACTGTTCGGGAACATCGCCCGCTACGCTTACGCGCCCCGAACGGGCACGGCGGTCGTGCGCGTGGAGACTGATAAGGCGGCGCGGGAGGTGAGCCTCACCTTCGAGGACAGCGGCGTTCCCTTCGATCCCCTGGGGGAGCCGGAACCGGATGTGACCGTTTCCGCCAAAGAGCGCGCCCTCGGGGGCCTGGGCATCTTCATGGTCCGCCGGTCCATGGACTTTATGGCCTACCGCCGGGAAAACGGGCACAATATCCTGACCATCCGCAAGCGCTGGTGACATTCGATCCGGGCATGAAAATGAGCCGCCGGCAGCGGCGGCTCATCGGGGCAGAGCCTTTGGGCTCTGCTTTTTTATTCGGCCTGGTCCAGCGTGTGGCCGATGCCGATGATGGATGTGACCTGGCGGATGAATTCCTTGTTTTTATAGGTGGCCAGCTTGTTGAGCATCCGGCCCCGGAAGATCAGCGCCATCGTGTTGCCCCCGTCCAGGTTCAGCGCCTGGGTGACGCCCCGGGCCTTCATCATCTCCGCGATGCGCTGCAGGGGCGTGCCCACGCTGTCCTTGCGCCGTCCCTGGAAGGACATGAGCAGGTAATGCCCGGGCCCGATCATCCCCAGGGCCTGCCGGGGCTCCAGGCTCCGGTAGTAGGTGTCGTAGAGCATCTCCTCGATCTGACCGTCCCGGATCAGGATGGGGCCGAAGCTGTACACGTTCTCGGCGCCCATGTCCAGGAGCTCCTGAGCGGTATGCTCATTGCACTGATACACCTTCAGGCTGCCGTCGGGGTACTGGGCCATCATGTCCAGGTTGGGGAGCTGGTGCCCCCTCTGGCGGTGGGTCTTGTCGCTGAGGATCCGCCCGTTGCGGATGATGATGCCCACGGTCCTCTCCGCCGTGTACCGGTCGGCAAAGAAATCGTCGGAGAAGGCCAGCACGAAGCCTTCCTCCTTCGCGTACTCATAAGGGTAGCGGTATCCCCGCCATACATGGTCCGGATCCGAAACGGCGGCGCGGAAGTTCTCCTCGGGCCGGGCGATGATCTCCGTCTCGAACCATACCAGGGGGATGTCCGGGTCCTCCCGCCGGGTGATGACGATCTGCAGCGAGGCGTTCAGGAAGATCCACAGCCCTTCCTCGTCGTTCTCGTAAAAATACTCGCCCTCCCCGTTGAGGAAGCCTTCCGCGTCTCTTTCCGGCCAGTCCGGCTTCGGGGTCGGGCCCGGCGCGGCCACGGGGGGCATGGTGGCCCAGGGTTCCCGGACGGCTGTATCACTGAAGAGCACGTCCCAGGTCGCCCCGTCCACTTCTCCCGTCACTTCCAGCCCGTTCAGGGACTGGAAGCGTTTCACCGCTTCGAAGACGGCTTCGGTATACCGCCCGTTCAGGTTCCCTTTGGGAAGATAGTTCAGGGCCTGCAGGCGTTTCTTGGCGTCGAGCACTTTCTGGCCGCTGCTTTTCATGTTGAGTACCGGCGGCGCCTCGGCCGGGGCGGGCACGCAGCTTAATAATACCGCCAGGATGAGTAAAAGGGCGGTCAGCGGTCTGATGAGTCCCGATAGGCGCTGTGCGCTCATGCCGTGTCCTCCTTGGATGATCTTATGATCGATTATACACGATTTGCGGCCGATGTCCATAAACAAACTCCGGCCGGCGGACGGGAAACATTTTACTTGCGAAAAGCGCTTTTTACTTATATAATGGAACCAGTATGAAGGACAAGCGGATCCAGCCGCGCCGATCTGATCGGCGGGTCGGCCATCCTTCATTTGAATGCGCTCATCCGGCCGGGTCCAGGGGGCCCGGAACGGCACGCGCGGGAAGGACACTGCCCGGATATGGAACAGGTTCGGGAATATAAAGGGCGCGTCGGCTTTCACCGGGGCACCGGCAGCGACGCCTACAGTTTTCTCGGGGCGCATCCCCTTGAGGGGGAGGCGGGCGCCTGGCATTTCGCCGTCTGGGCACCGAACGCGGCCCATGTGAGCCTCGTGGGCGATTTCAACGGCTGGGATGAGCGGGCCCACGGGATGACGCGCGATGATGACGGTATCTGGGAGATCACCGTATCGGGCGCGGTGAAGCCGGGCAGCCTTTACAAGTTCGCGGTCCGGGGCCGGGACGGCGCCTGTCATCTCAAGGGCGATCCTTACGCTTTCCTCTGGCAGAAGAGGCCGGACAACGCGTCCGTCTGTCATCCCCTCGGCTCCTATCAGTGGGGGGACGGGGCCTGGATGGCGGCCCGCCGGGACAGGGATATGTTCTCGGCCCCGGTGAATATCTACGAGATGCACCTGGGCACCTGGCAGCGGGGGGAGGGGGACCGGGTCCTCACTTACCGTGAGATCGGGGACAGGCTGATCCCTTATATCAAAGAGATGGGCTATACCCACGTGGAGCTGCTCCCCGTGATGGAGCATCCTTTTGACGGGTCCTGGGGATACCAGGTGACGGGCTATTACGCGCCCACATCCCGTTACGGTGATCCGGAAGGGCTCATGGACCTGATCGACCGGCTGCATCAGGCCGGCATCGGCGTGATCCTGGACTGGGTGCCGGCGCACTATCCCCGGGACGAGGTGGGCCTGCGCTGCTTTGACGGCGGCCCCTGCTATGAGCATCCGGACACCCGGCGGTCGGAGATGCCCCAGTGGGGCACGGTGATGCTGGACTATTCCCGGCCCGAGGTGTGCTCCTTCATGCTGAGCAATGCGGACTTCTGGCTGAGGATGTATCACGCCGACGGGTTGAGGTGCGACGCGGTGAGCGCCATGCTGTACCTGGATTTCGGCCGGGAAGGGATGGGATACCTGCCCAACGAGTCCGGCGGCCGGGAGAACACCGACGCGGTCCGTTTCTTCAGGCTGCTCAACGGTTACGTGCGCGAGTTTTTCCCCGGCGTGATGATGATCGCGGAGGAATCCACGGCCTGGCCCCACGTGACCGGCATGGAGAACGGGGGCCTGGGCTTCCATTTCAAATGGAACATGGGCTGGATGAACGACACCCTATCCTATATCGCCCTGGACCCGGTCTACCGGCAGTATCATCATCGGAACCTGACCTTCCCCATGGCCTACGCGTTCGCCGAGAGGTTCATCCTTTCCCTGTCCCATGACGAGGTGGTACACGGGAAGCGCTCCCTGTGGAGCAAGCAGCCGGGGGATGACTGGCAGCGCTTCGCGGGGCTGAAGGCCCTCCTGGGATATATGATGACCCAGCCGGGCAAGAAGCTCCTGTTCATGGGCGCGGAACTGGGGCAGACCATCGAATGGCGGGACTACACGCAGCTGGACTGGTTCCTGCTGGATGAGAGCCGTTTCGCGGCGTACCATCGTTTCGTGAAGGATCTCAACCGCCTGTATCTGGATCATCCCGCCCTTTACCGGCGGGAGAAGGACTGGACCGGGTACGACTGGCTCAACGTGGACGACGCGTCCCGGTCGGTGATCGCCTATATGCGCCGGGGGGACAAGGGGGACGCCCCGGTGGCGGTCGTGATCAATTTTACCCCCGTGGTGTACCGGGATTACCGCGTGGCCCTGCCCGGCGACGGCACGCTGACGGAGATACTGTGCAGCGACCGGGAAAAATACGGAGGCAGCGGGCAGTACAACGGCCTGCCCGTCCGGGCGGAGAAAGTGCCCTGCTGCGGCCGGGACTTCAGCGCCGAGATCGTGCTGCCGCCCCTGGGGATCGCGTGTTTCCGGTGGGATGAGTATCCAATGAAACCAATGGATATATAAGGAGGAGGCCCTATGCTTAAGAAAAAATGTGTCGCGATGCTCCTGGCAGGCGGTCAGGGCTCCCGTTTGGGGATCCTGACCAAGAACATGGCAAAGCCCGCCGTGCCCTTCGGAGGGAAGTACCGTATCATCGACTTTCCGCTGAGCAACTGCACCAACAGCGGTATCGATGTGGTGGGCGTGCTGACCCAGTACCGTCCCCTGGAACTGAACGCCTATATCGGCAACGGCGCTTCCTGGGATCTGGACCTGATGAGCGGCGGCGTGTTCGTCCTGCCCCCGTACCAGACCGGCGCGTCCGGCGAATGGTACAGCGGCACGGCCAACGCGATCTATCAGAACATGGCCTTCATCGCCCAGTATGACCCGGACTATGTGCTGATCCGCTCCGGCGACCATATCTACAAGATGGACTATGACGCCATGCTGCGCCACCACATCGAGCACAACGCCGACGCCACCATCGCCGTGCGCCAGGTGCCCTGGGAGGATGCCAGCCGCTTCGGCCTGATGAACACCGATGCCGAGGGCAATATCATCGAATTCGAGGAGAAGCCGAAGCATCCCAAGTCCAACAACGCTTCCATGGGCGTGTACGTGTTCACCTGGTCCAAGCTCCGCCATTACCTGACGGTGGACGAGGAAGACGAGAAGTCCTCCAACGACTTCGGCAAGAACATCATCCCCGCCATGCTCAACGAGGGCCAGCACCTGGTGGCCTACAATTTCAACGATTACTGGAAGGACGTGGGCACCATCGAGAGCCTGTGGGAAGCCAATATGGACCTGCTGGCCGACACGCCCGAGATCGATCTGCACGACAAGTCTTTCCGCATCTACGCCCGGAACATGGGCATGCTTCCCCAGTACGTGGCGCCCGGCGCCGTGGTGGAGAACTGCCTTGTCACCGAGGGCTGCGAGATCTACGGTGAGGCGAGACATTCCATCCTGTCTTCCGGCGTCAAGGTCGAGCGGGGCGCCCGGGTGACGGACAGCGTGATCATGCCCGGCGCGGTGATCCATGCCGGCGCGGTCGTCAGGCGCGCGATCGTGGCGGAGAACGCCGTGATCTACGGAGGCAGCATCATCGGGGACGAGGAAGGCAATATCGCCGTCGTGGGCCCCGGTTCCACTGTGCCGGAGGGGACGAAAGTATCCGCCGGTGAACAATTCGAAGGCTAAGGGGGTATTGACTTATGAAGAGCACCATCATGGGCATGATCTACACCGGTGAACGGGATCAGCAGCTCAGAGAACTGACCACCAGACGCGCGGTGGCGGCAATGCCCCTGGCAGGCCGGTACCGCCTGATCGACTTCCCTCTGTCCTGCATGGTGGGGAGCGGTGTCCGCAACGTGGGCATCATCATGCAGAAGAACTACCACAGCCTGATGGATCATCTGGGATCCGGCAAGGAGTGGGACCTGCACGGCAAGCGCACGGGCCTGGTGATCCTGCCGCCCTTCACCACCTCCGCCAACGTGGGCGTGTACGCCGGGTTCCTGGACGCCCTCAAGTCCAACCTGCAGTTCCTGCGCCGCAGCAAGGAAAAGTATGTCATCACCACCGACACCCATATGCTCTATACCGCGCGCTATGACGAGATGGTGGCCTATCATGAGGCCAATCACGCGGACATCACCCTGCTCTACAGCAGCGATCCCGGCCTGCGCCGTGAGGACAGCGGCCGCTACATCCAGGTGGAAGCGGACGGCCGCGTGACCGCCCTGGAGATCGATCCCGCCACGCCCCGCCTGCCCAGCGTCTATCTGGAGTGCTTCTGCATGGAGCGCGAACGCCTCATCGAAATGGTGGACGCCGCCGTGTCCCGCGGCCAGTACCATCTGACCCGCGATGTGCTCATGAACGGGATCCGCACGGGCGACATGAGGATCCTGGGCTATGAGTGCAAGGGCCATGTGTGGCACCTTGACAGCGTGCAGGCCTACTACCGCTGCAATATGGACCTGCTGGATCCCGAGATCCGCGCCGGCCTGTTCCCGACGGACCGCCCGATCTGGACCAAGCTCCGCGACGAGATGCCCACCCGGCACACCGAGAACGCGAAGGTGACCAATTCCCTTCTGGCCGACGGCTGCGTGATCGAGGGCACCGTGGAGAACTCCGTGCTCTTCCGCGGCGTCAGGGTCAACAAGGGCGCCGTGGTGCGCAACTCCATCATCATGCAGGACGGCCAGGTGCTCGAGGGCGCCGAACTGGATCACTGCATCCTGGACAAGCAGACCGTCATCCGGGAGAACCACCGCCTGATCGGGCCGGAGAGCTATCCCATCGTGATCGACAAGAATCGTATCGTATAGGGGTGTAAGCGATGAAGGTATTATTCGCGACCAGTGAGTGCGTTCCTTTCATCAAGACCGGGGGCCTGGCCGACGTGATCGGCGCCCTGGCCCCCGTGGTGCGTGAGGCGGGCCACGACGTGCGCGTGATCCTGCCGCTGTACACCGCCATCCCCCAGGAGTATCAAAAGCGCATGAGCCATGTGCTGGACTTTGAGATCACCCTGGGCTGGCGCAAGCAGTATGTGGGCATCGAGGAACTGACCCTGGACGGCGTGATCTACTACTTCGTGGACAACAAATACTACTTCGGCCGCAGCTACATCTACGGCATGGGCGGTGACGAGTATGAGCGCTTCGGCTTCTTCGACCGGGCGGTGCTCAATCTCCTCCCCAGGATCGACTTCCAGCCGGACATCCTTCACTGCAACGACTGGCAGACCGGCATGATCCCCGCCCTGCACAAGATCCAGTACAAGCATCTGCCGGAATACGCGAAGATCAAGACCGTCTTCACCATCCACAATCTGCAGTACCAGGGCATCTTCGGCATCAAGCCGGTGCAGGACGTGATGGAGCTGGGGGACAGCCTCTTCACCTCCGACAAGCTGGAGTGCTTCGGCTGCGCCAACTACTTAAAGAGCGGCCTGGTCTACGCGGACGAGATCACCACGGTGAGCCCCTCCTACGCGGACGAGATCCAGACGGCCTACTACGGCGAGCGCCTGGACGGCCTCCTCAGGGCCCGGCGCGGCCAGCTGACCGGTGTGCTCAACGGCATCGACATCAAGGTGTGGGATCCGGAGCATGATCCGGCCCTGGCGGCCAATTACTCCGCCGAGAAGCCCGAGGGCAAGGCGGCCTGCAAGCGCGCCCTTCAGGAGGAAATGAACCTGCCGGTGCGCGAGGACGTGCCCATCCTGGCCATGGTGACCCGCCTAAGCTCCCAGAAGGGCCTGGACCTGGTGGACCGGGTGCTGGGCGAGATGATGGAGGACGACCTGCAGATGGTGGTCCTGGGCATGGGCGAGGCCCGGTATTTCGACCTGTTCTCCTGGGCCGAGCAGCGCTGGCCGGACCGTTTCGCTGTCCGTTTCCAGATGGATGAGTCCCTCAGCCACCGGATCTACGCCGGCGCGGACATGTTCCTGATGCCCTCCCGCTTCGAGCCCTGCGGCCTGAGCCAGATGATCTCCCTGCGCTACGGCACGATCCCCGTGGTGCGCGAGACCGGCGGCCTGAGGGATACGGTGCTCAGCTACAACGAGAGCAACGGCGCCGGCAACGGCTTCACCTTCTTCAACTACAACGCCCACGACATGCTCTACACCGTGCGCCGCGCGGAGCACTACTACCGCAACGCCAAGGACGTGTGGAACACCCTGATCAGGCGGGGTATGACCGGCAACTATTCCTGGAGCCACAGCGCCCAGACCTACCTGGAGATCTATTCCGATCTGACGGGCCTGCCGCCCACGGAATTCAAACCGGACGCCGAGCCGGTGGCGCCCCTCACCCGCGCCAGGAAGGGGAACAGCAAAAAGATCAGAGTAAAGGGGTAAGGATCATGTATTGTCCCAACTGCCACCGCCTGTTCGAGGAGGATCTCTGCCCGGAGTGCGGCGCCCTGGGGCGCCGGCCGAAGGAGGACGATTACTGCCTGATGTCCCGGCGTGAGGCGATCTGGGCCGGCATGCTGGCGGACGTCCTGAAGCAGGAAGGGATCGAGTGCATCCAGGAGTCCGAGGAAGGCGCCGCCATGCGCACCCTGATCGGGACCGGCCTGGGCTATACCCTGACCTATGTGCCCTACAGCGACCTTGAAAGGGCCGATGCCCTGGAGGAAGCGCTGTTCAATGCCGAAGCCGTCGTGACGGATGAGGCGGAGGACGGTGAGGAGGGCAGCGAGAGCGATCCGGACGATATGGAAGAAAAGGACGCTTTGGACCCGGGCCCCGCTTCCGATCCGGAGGAATGACCCGCCTACCGGGGCATATAACGAAAAAAGAGAGGAGCCGCGCGCGGCTCCTCTTCCTTTTTTGGGCTTCTTATCCTTTGATGACCTGCGGCCCTTCCATCAGGTCCATGGCTTTGGACGC
>CACZOZ010000009.1:0-2363 GCA_902782865.1 uncultured Eubacteriales bacterium | reverse complement strand
CCCTGGGGCTGTTCGAGATCACGCGGAAAAAGGACGGGGAAGCCCTGGAGGCGAAGGACCTGTTCGACAAGACGGATGAGGAAGACGTATGAAGAATGAGATCATCATGGTGCCGGAAGCGGAAACGGACCGCCAGCGCGCCTTCGCGGACGCTTTCGCGGCGCTGCCCGAAAGGCCCCGCACCTATCATATCGTGACCTTCGGCTGCCAGATGAACGCGCACGACAGCGAAAAGCTGGCGGGCATCCTGGAGAGCATGGGCCTTACAGAGGCGGCGGACAAGCGGGAGGCGGACTTCGTGCTGCACAACACCTGCTGCATCCGGGACAACGCCGAGCGCAAGGCCCTGGGCAACGTGACCTGGCTCAAGGAAGTGCGCAAAGAGCGGCCGGAAATGCTCATCGGCGTGTGCGGGTGCATGGTGCAGCAGCCGGGGATGGCCGACAGACTCCTGAGGCGGTATCCCTTCGTGGACATCGCCTTCGGCACCGGCAACATGTATGAGCTGCCCGGGATGCTCTATCGGGCCGTGACGGAGAAGCGGCGGGTGATCCAGGTGCCGTCGAACGAGAGCACCCTCACGGAGGCCGTGCCGGTGCGGCGCTCCAGCGATCACAGCGCCTATGTGACCATCATGTATGGCTGCAACAATTACTGCAGCTACTGCATCGTGCCCTACGTGCGCGGCCGGGAGCGCTCAAGGAGGATGGAAGACATCCTGCGGGAAGTGGAGTGCCTGCGGGACCGGGGCGTGAAGGAGATCATGCTGCTGGGGCAGAACGTGAATTCCTACGGCGCCGATGTTCCCGGCGCGTCCTTCCCGAAGCTGCTGGACGCGGTGGCCCGCACCGGGATCCCGCGGATCCGGTTCATGACCTCTCATCCCAAGGACCTGTCGCAGGACCTGATAAACGTGATCGCGGAGCATGAGAACATCTGCCGGCACTTCCACCTGCCGGTGCAGTCCGGCAGCGACCGGATCCTCAAAGCCATGAACCGGCGCTACACCCGGGACAGCTATATGGAAAAGCTGCGGGCCCTGCGGGCGGCGGTGCCGGGCATCGGCGTGACCACCGATATCATCGTGGCCTTCCCCGGGGAAGAGGAACAGGACTTTGAGGACACCCTGGACCTGGTGCGTGAGGCGCGGTATGACAGCGCCTTCACGTTCATCTATTCCCCCCGGGAGGGCACCGCGGCGGCGAAAATGCCCGGGGCCGTGGCGCCGGATGTGGCGGCGGACCGGATCAGCCGCCTCATTGCCCTGCAGGAGGAGTACACCTTAAAGGCCCTTGACGAAATGGTGGGGCAAACGCATCCCGTGCTGGTGACGGGCCCGGCCCGGCGCACCGGCGGGGAGATGACCGGCAAGTGCGGCCGGAACATCAGCATCAATTTCCCCGGTGAAAAGTCCCTGGAGGGCAGGATCGTCCCGGTCCGGGTGACCGGGCGGAAAAGGACCACCCTTCGCGGGGAGGTCATGGACAAGGCGTGAAAAGCGCCGGCGATCAGCAAGAGAGAAGGAATGGTGGACCGATGGCGTTATCCCCGATGATGCAGCAATATTTCACCGTGAAGGACCAGGTGCCGGACGCGCTGCTGTTTTTCCGGGTGGGCGATTTTTATGAGATGTTCTTCGAGGACGCCCTCACCGCCAGCAAAGCGCTGGAGCTGACCCTGACGGGCAAGGACTGCGGCCTGGAGGAGCGGGCGCCCATGTGCGGCGTGCCCTTCCATGCCGTGGACACCTATGTGACCCGCCTGGTGGAGGACGGCTACAAGGTGGCGATCTGCGAGCAGATGGAGGACCCGGCCCTGGCGAAGGGGCTGGTGAAGCGGGACGTGATCCGGGTGGTGACCCCGGGCACCCTGACCACCTTCAGCGCCGCGGGCGAGAGGCGGAACCACTACCTGCTGTCGGTGTGCGTGGATATGAAGCGGGCCGGCCTGGCCTGGTGCGACCTGTCCACGGGCGAATTTTACGTGCAGCAGTGCGCGTCGGACGAAAAGACCCTGGGCCCCCTGGTGGGGAGCGTGGCGCCGGGCGAGGTGATCGCCAATGACGCGTCGGCCGTCTCTCCCGTGAGCCCGGTGCGCTGCCAGAAGTATACGGACGCGGCCTTTTCCTATGCCGGGGCGAAGGAAAGGGTGCTGACGCATTTCGGCGTGGGCACCCTTCTGGCCCTGGGCCTGGGGCGGGAGCACCGGGAGGCCGTGCGGGCCGCCGGCGCCCTGCTCCACTATCTGAGCAGCACCCAGAAGAACGGCCTGGAGCACATCACCGGTCTTAAGATCTGCCGCGAGGGCGACTATATGGCCCTGGACCCCGCCACGAGGCGCAACCTGGAGCTCACCGAGTCCCT
>CACZOZ010000008.1:0-10479 GCA_902782865.1 uncultured Eubacteriales bacterium | reverse complement strand
ATGACTTTTCAGTACCGCCAGACCAAGGGCCTGCGCAGGGTAGTCGACGGGGGCATCGACGTGATCCGGGAGCTCAGGCGCCGGGGCTTCAGGCTCGGGATCATTTCCAATCTGATCGGTGAGGAAGAGATATACGCCTGGCTCAGACAGGACGGCCTTGAGGATCTTTTCGATACGGTGATCCTCTCCTCGATATGCCATATACGCAAACCCGATCCGGAGATGTATCGGATGGGGTGCCAAGAGCTGGGGTTCGGACCGGAGGAGTGCGCTTCAGTCGCCGACAACCTGAACCGTGACATCACCGGGGCGAAACGGGCGGGCATCGGGGCCAACATCCTGTTCATCAGCCCGGAAAAGCTGGCTGAAAAAAAGATCACCGATGAAAACCGGCCGGACTATATCGTTCATCGTTTTATCGATATTCTGGATCTTCCGATCCTGAGGAAAGGAGGCGCACCGGTTTGATCGATACGATCTTTGTGGACCTGGGAGACACCTTCCGGGTGATCCGGAAAGACGAAGCGTACAGCCGCGCGGCCAAGCAGCGCATCTGTGATCTGCTGGGGGTGGAGGCGGACCCGGATGATTACTACCGGGATGTGATCGAGGCCCGTTATAACAAATACCGGGAATGGGCCCTGACCTTTTACTGTGAAGCGCCGGTGAAAACGCTTTGGACCCGGTGGCTGGCTTATGATCTGCCCCGTGACAGGGTGGAAGCCGCGGCGAACGAGCTCACCTGGGCCTACCGCAAAACCAAGGGGGAGCGGGTGGTGACCGACGGCGGCGCTCAGACCGTCAGGGAGCTTCACCGCCGGGGCTATACTTTGGGCATCGTCAGCGATCTGGTGGGTGTGGAGGAAGTGGACGACTGGCTTGACAGGGATCAGCTGCGGCCCTATTTCAGCACGGTGCAGCAGTCCAGCGTCTGCCTGATCCGCAAGCCCCATCCCGCCATATACTATTACGCTCTTGAGGAGTGCGGCAGCCTTCCCGAAAACACCTGTTATGTCGGGGATAACCTGGACCGGGACATCGTCGGCGCGAAAGCGGCGGGGCTTGGTATGACGGTGGCTGTGCGTTATCCCGGCAAGAAGCCGCAGGAAGTGACCGAAAAAAACAGGCCCGATCATTTCATCACGCATTTTTCTCAGCTGCTGGACCTGTTTCCCGCGCTGAAATGATTTTGGCAGGAGGTCGATAAAGTATGGAAAACGCGGACCGCGGCGCTCTGGCGCTGGCCAAAGCGGTGGAAGCCGCCTATGAACAGGGGCAGACCGATTATTCTCTTGAGCCCATGGTGCGCCTGGACGACAACGGTCAGCCGGTCGGCAGGATCAGAAACGGCGACAGCGTGATATTCTGCTGCCGCAGGGGCGAAAGGGAGATCGAACTCACCGAAGCCTTTACCGAGCCGGATTTCGATCGGTTCCCCCGGGAATTCATGCCGGATACCGAATTCGTGATCATGACCATGTATCACGAGAAATTCAAGCATCTGCCCATCGCCTTCGCTCCGGAAAAAGTGGTGAAGCCCCTCGCCCAGATCATCAGTGAGGCGGGGCTCAGGCAGTTCCATTGCGCCGAAAGCGAGAAATACGCCCATGTGACTTTTTTCTTCAACGGCGGGGAAAATCAGCCCTTCCCGGGTGAGGACGACGTGCGCGTACCTTCTCCCAAAGGCATCCCCTTCGATCAAAAACCGGAACTGAGCCTGCCTGAGGTGGCGGAAAAGGTGATGGCCGCGGCGGATGAGGGATATGATTTCATCCTGACGAATTTCGCCAACGGCGACGTGATCGGGCACACGTCCAACGCCGAGGCGAAGCTGAAGGCCTGCCATGTGATCAGCGACACCGTCGCCAGGGTGGCCGACCATGCCGGGGAGAAGGGCTACATCGTGCTCGTGACCGCGGACCACGGCAATATCGAGACTCTGTATACCGAGGCCGGCAAGCCTCACGTGGCTCACACCACCAACCCGGTGCCCTTCCTGCTCATCGATCCGGAAAAGAGGCCGGTCACTCTGCGGGACGGCATCCTGGGGGATGTGGCGCCCACCGTCCTGTCCATCCTGGGGCTTGAGGCGCCGGATGATATGACCGGCCGCAGTCTGATCGAGCAGGGCGATATCCGAGGTAAAAAAGTGATGCTCATCATCCTTGACGGCTGGGGATATGGGTCCGGGGACGACAATGATGCCGTATTTCTGGCGGATACGGAGGCGTGGGACGCTCTGCTCGCGTCCTGGCCCAACGTCAGGCTGCAGGCTTCCGGGGAAAACGTGGGCCTGCAGGCCGGCAAGCCCGGGAATTCCGAAGCGGGGCATACCAATCTGGGCGCGGGCCGCGTCGTCGCGCAGGATGATGTTCGGATGGACAACGCGATACGGGACGGGTCTTTTAAGCGGAATCCCGTGTTCCTGAAGGCTATCGATGACGCCAGGGCTTCGGATAAAGCGCTCCATCTCATCGCGTATCTGACCCATCGGTCCAGCCACGGCTGCATCGATTATCCTTTGATGCTCTGTGAAATGGCCGAAGGCGTTCCGGTCTGGCTGCACATCATTTTCGACGGGCGCAGTACGCCTCCCGGCAGCGCGCCGGATCTGCTCAAGGAGCTGGAAGGGGAGCTCGACCGGATCGGGCGGGGCAGGATCGCGGACGGTGTCGGGCGCGGGATCGCGCTTGACCGGGACGGCAATTACGAAAAAGTACGAAGAGCGTATGAGGCCATGGTGCTCGGAAAGGGCACGCCGTACAGATGATATCTGCGGCCCTTGATAACGTATGTCCATGCGGGATATGAGCGTGGCGGAAGGGATCGACCATGAAGAATTATGATCTCATGATCCTCGGCCCGGCGACCCGGGATGTGAATATCGACTATACCGGCGAGGAGAGCCGTATCATAGGGGGAGCGGTCACTTTCTGCGTCCCCGCGGCAGCCTCCGCCGGCGCGAGCGTCTTCGCGGCTGTCAAGGCATCTGAGGAAGACGATGATGTGATAAAGGCTTTTCATCTGCCGGCGGAGGACATGGCCATCCTGCCCTCCGGACGCACCACTCAAATGTGCAACCGGTATTTTACCCCCGACCGGGAGCGGCGGGAGGCTTCCTGCACCGCTCAGTCCGATCCCATCCTGCCGGATGAGGTGCCGCCGGTAAAGCGGAAGATGACCCATCTGGCCGGCCTGCTGTACGGGGATTTTCCCGGAGAACTGATAGAAAAACTGAAGAACGAGGCCGGGCTGACAGCCGACATCCAGGGTTTTCTGCGGTGGAACGAATCCGGCAGGCTCACCTTTCACGATTGGGCCGAAAAAAGGAAATACCTGCCGTATTTCGATATCCTGAAGACCGACGCGGCCGAAGCGGAGATACTGACCGGGGCAAAGGACCGCGCCGATGCCGCGCGCATCCTCATCTCCTGGGGCGTGCCGGAGGTGCTTATCTCCTACAATACGGAGATGCTGGCCTGCGACGGCTCCCGCATGCGCACATATCCGGTCAGATCCAGAGATCTGAGCGGCCGCACCGGCCGGGGCGATACGGTGTTCGGCAGCTACATCGCCATGCGTGTCCTGGGGGCGGACATGGATGAGGCTTTGCGGTACGCCACCGCCTGCGTGTCTCTTAAAATGGAGACGCCCGGGCCGTTCACCGGGACCCGGGAGGATGTGGAAGCTTATCTGAGACAGTTCTATTGACCGTAAAGAGGATGGTCCTTCGCGCTCGGACAGGACGCCGGTCCCGTTTGAGCCGATCGTACGCTGTGCGCTGAGCCGCCCGGATCCGGGCGCGCGTCAGCGCTTTTTTCGATGATCCGCCTGATGCGGCTCGTGAAGACACGGGCGGCAGGCCTTCCATCGGCTTTGACGTGTGCTCTTGTGGCGGAACGCCGGCCGTGATAAAATGCTGTCATCAACACGAACGGAGGGACCTGGATGCTGAGGGACGGGGAGCGGCTGGATGATCTGGGAGTGAACGGCTGGGCCGTCATCCAGAGCAGGGATGACTGGCGTTTCTCCGCGGATACGGTGCGCCTGGCATCGTTCGCTTCCGTGCGCCCCGGTGAGAGGATCCTCGATCTGGGCATGGGGGACGGGGCGCTTTCCCTTCTGCTCCTGGCGAAGGAGCCTTCCGCCGCCGCCGAGGGGATCGAGATCCGCCCGGAGGCCGCGGACCGGGCCCGCAGGAGCATTGCGTATGATCACCTGGAGGATCGCTGTTCCGTCATCGAGGGGGATGTCATGGATCACAGAAACCTTATCCGTCCGGCGGTCTATTCCCTGGCGGTGGCGAACCCGCCCTATGCGCGTCCTGCTCAGGAGGGCCAGCGCTTCACACTGGCCCGCTGCATGGGCCATGACGATATCGCCCTCTGGTGCCGGGCGGCATCCTGGGGGCTTCGCAACAGGGGGCGGTTCTGCGTCGTGTATCCCTGCGACGCTCTGCAGAGCGTGCTGTCGGCGATGGATGATGCGGACCTTAAGCTCAAACGCCTGGAGATCGTGCGTTCGGCGTCGGGCTGCGGGGTCTTTCTGGCCGAGGGCATCAAGGCCGCGCGCCCCGGCGGTACCAGGGTGACTGTGAGCGATGATCCGGGGGTGACCGGCTGAAGATGAAAAAGAGAACGTTTGGGCTTCCTCAGTCCCTGAAGGAACAGTATCCCGCCCTGGGCCGGGCCATCAACCGTCTTCCCAGGTGCAGGATCCTGTATCCTCTCTATCTGACAGATCAGCTGTTTTTGATGCGGGAGACGGTGTATTCTCCCCGGGTGCCCGCGTCTTTTGACGGTTTTTCTTTCGCTTTTGTCAGCGATATCCATTACGGCCCGTTGTTTTCCCTTCGGCAGAAGGAGCGTTTGTCCGCTTTTTTCACCCGCTGCGGTACGGACGCTCTCATCCTGGGAGGCGATCTGGGGATGAATACCGATCATGCCGCCCGCTTCCTGGAGGAGATGAGGCTGCCGGAGCATCCGGAAGGCGCTTTCGCTGTTTTCGGCAATCATGAAAACATGGGCGGATCAACGGAAAACGAAACGAAGTCTGTTTTGAACGCCCACGGGATCCGGGTTCTGCTGAACGAGCGCGCGTTCATCAGGCGGGGGAACGAGAGCATCGATCTGAGGGGTTTCCGGGATTATTTCACGTCACCGGGCGCTCAGGAGGATCTTGAAGCCGAAAGGGGAGACACGTTCACGGTCTTCATCATCCACAACCCGGACCAGCTGGTGTACTGGGAGAGGATCGGACGGCCCGTCGGGTTCGACCTGTGCCTGTGCGGCCATACCCACGGCGGCCAGGTGGCCCTTTTCGGGCACAGCGTGATCTCCTCCTGCGCATACGGGGACCGGTACCGGTCCGGCTGGTATGAAGCCTTCGGCGGCAGGGTGCTCGTGAGCAACGGGGTGGGGTCTTCCAAGATGCCGGTGCGTCTGTTCGTGCCGCCGCAGGCGCATATCGTGACCCTGCGCCGGTCGGAACAGAACAGAGTCGAAAGGACTTCGGAAAGATTATGACAGGGAGTGTGCGGTTATGATCGTTGTGGTCGCGGAAAAACCGAGCGTGGGACGGGACATCGCGCGTGTGCTCAAGTGTACGGAGCGCCACGAGGGTTATCTGTCCAATGAAAAATATACGGTGACATGGGCCCTGGGGCATCTGGTCGCCCTGCAGGAACCTGATGAGATCGATCCCCGGTACAAGAAATGGTCCGCGGGCGATCTTCCGATCCTTCCCGACGAGATCCCCACGAAAGTGCTGCCCAAGACCAAGAAACAGTACAAAGTCGTCAAGGATCTGATCAACGCGGGGGAAACCGAGCAGGTCATCTGCGCGACGGACGCCGGGCGCGAAGGGGAACTGATCTTCCGGTTCATTTACGACAGCGCGGGCTGCAAAAAGGACGTGAAGCGCCTGTGGATATCCTCGATGACGGACGCGGCGATCCGGGAGGGCTTTGAGACTCTCCGGCCGGGCAGTGACTATCAGGGCCTGTACAACAGCGCGATCTGCCGTGCCCGGGCCGACTGGTATGTGGGCATGAACGCCAGCCGGGCCTTCACCATCCGGTACAAGGCCCTCCTGTCCGTGGGCCGGGTGCAGACGCCCACTCTCGCGATCCTCGTGAGCCGCGCCCGGGAGATCAGGGATTTCGTCAGCAGGCCTTACTATACGGTCACCGCTGATTTCGGCTCTTACAAGGGCATCTGGTTCGATCCCGGGGTGAAAGAGGAAAAGGAATCGGTCCGGATCGGCGATGAGGAAAAGGCGGCCCGGATCGCCGGCGCCGTCGCCCGGCAGGAAGGCGTGATCAAAAGCGTGCTCCGGGAGGATAAAAGGGAGCTGCCGCCCCTTCTGTACGACCTGACGAGCCTGCAGAGGGACGCGAACGCCCGCTATGGCTTTACGGCGGATAAAACGCTCAAGATCGCCCAGAGCCTGTATGAGAAATGGAAAGCCGTCACCTATCCCCGGACGGATTCCCGGTATCTGACGGAGGACATGTATCCGAAGCTCATGCCGGTCTTCAAAAAGCTCCCCGAACAGTTCCGCGCTCATGTGGAGGGCATCCCGCTCAAGGACGGGAAGCTGCCTTTCAGCCGCCGGATCTTCGACGCGAAGAAGGTGTCCGACCATCACGCGATCATCCCCACCCTTCAGTCTGTCAGCGCGGACAAGCTCCCGCCGGATGAGATGAAGCTGTACGAGATGATCGCCCTGAGAACGATCGCCGCTTTTTATCCGGCCTTCGAATACGTCTTCCAGAAAGCCGTTACCGATGTGGGCGGCGAGCTGTTCAGGTCCACCGGCCGCCTGGTGACCGGGCAGGGGTGGAAAGCCGTGGTCCCGGAACAGGCAAAGACCGGGAAAAAGGCGAACGCGTCCGATGAGGATCAGCCCCTGCCGGATCTGAAGGAGGGAGACCGGTACACGGTCAAGAGCGCGAAAGTCAAAAAGGACGCCACGAAACCGCCGGCGCCCCATACCGACGCGTCCCTTCTGGCGGCGATGGAAAACGCGGGAAGACAGCTGGATGACGAGGCTCTTCGGGAACAGATGAAGGGCAGCGGTCTGGGCACTCCGGCGACCCGGGCGGCCATGATCGAGCGCCTCATCAAGGTGGGATACGCCCGGCGCATGGGCAGGACCATCCAGGCTACCGACAAGGGGGAGGCCCTGATCCGGGTGGTGCCCGGGGGCCTGAGTTCACCCGAAATGACGGGGCGGTGGGAGCTCAAGCTGGATCAGATCGCCAAAGGCGGCGGCGATACGGGCGCGTTTATGGATGATATCAAAAAATACAGCGCTCAGCTGGTAAGCTTCGCGCTGCATGAGGCCGGGGATGAAACGATCCCGGATACGGCCCGTACACGGGCCGGTAAGAAAAAGACGGTCGACACGGCTCCCAAAGAGCCTCTGGGGGTCTGCCCAATGTGCGGCGGGAACGTCCTTGAGAACAGCAAGGCTTTCGGCTGCAGCCGGTGGAAGGAAGGCTGCCGCTTCACCCTGTGGAAAAACGCGCTCGTGCGGGGCAAGGGGCCTGAACTGACGGGCAGGATCGTGAAAATGCTGCTCACGTCCGGCTCTGTCAAGGGCTCCACGGGGGTGATCGGCCTGAAGGACGGGCGGATGACCTTCACGCCCTCAGGCGCGGATCAGCCCAGTGTGGATGTGGGGATCGAATACATCAAGAACGCCCGCTGATCGTCAGTTGCCGACAAGAGCGCTCTGGCCGATGCCCAGCAGCTCGTTCTGGGGCCGGTCCCTGTCGGTGGTCTTGCCGTCATATGTGCCGATCTTGTTGATACGGCTGCCCATAAACAGCATGCAGGCTGTCTGCCCGCCGTCCAGATTGATGGCGGTCTCACAGCCGAGCCTTGCCATGGTCTCGGCCATCCATCCGCAGGAAGCGCCCTTGGAATAGGTCTTGCTCATGCGTCCTTCCAGCAGCACGCACCAGTAATGCCCGGGGGATACGCAGCCGAAGGCGGTCCTGGGATTGTCCACCTCGCCGTAGGCGGTGGCGCGGGGGATGATCCGGCCCTCCTGCATCAGCACCGGGCCGAAGGAAAGGGCGTCACGGACGCCGTCGGCGATCAGGGCTTCGCCCGTGGTCTCGGCGTTCAGGTAAGTCGCCACCCTGCCGTCGGGGTAGAGTGCCACCACATCCAGGGGCGGGTATACGGTGGATGTGGGCTTCTTGGGCCGGTCATACATCAGATTGCCCCTGCGGATCACGATCCCGATGGGATAATTATAGGATTCCTCCCGGTCACGCTCCACACGGTAGATGAAAAAGTCCGTGTTCATGGCGAAGACCAGCTTGTGCTGCCTGGCGATCTCCGAAGGGCTGGTCAGGCGGTTGTGGTTGGTGTATTTCGCCTCATCGAAGGCGTAGGTGGTGAACATGTCGCTCTCCGGCTGGCACCAGATCTCCGCTTCATACCAGCGCAGCGGCTTCTTCTCCTCGGAACGGCGGTGGATCTCCACCCGCAGGGTCCGGGACGCGTACAGCCAGGTGCCGCTGTCCTGATCCTCATAAACGAATTCCGCTTCCCCTTCGGGCAGGAAGCCGTCGGCAGCCATCTGAGGGAATTTTTCCGACATGCCGTCTGTGGAGGCGGTGATCCGGCCGGAGGCCGTGTCACCCGTGTCGCCCGCGGGGCCCTCGTCGGGTCCCTGTGTCGGCTCAGCGTCATCGGTCGGGGTCGGCGTGGGCCCCGGATCCGCGTCGGTCCGCGCCGGCTCGACGGTGGCCGGCGCCTGGGTCGCTTCGGGTACGGGCGTCACCGGGGCAGCGGTTTTGTCCGCTTCCAGCACCCAGGGATCATCTTTGGTGCCGGTGCCGCCGGTCACGGTGAACACTTTCAGGTCGACCGTCACGCAGGGGCGTACGCCCTGATCCTTGCTGGCCACGGTACCTCTGCCCAGTTTGCCCTCGTCGATGACCCTCCGCTGCTGGTTGGCGTTGTCGCTGCTCACGTCCCGCAGCCACCAGGGGCTGTAGCGGACACCGCCGCCGGCATAGGTGTCGATCCCCTGAGCCCGGGCGTAGGCGGTGGCCCGGGCGAGCCTGTCGCGCAGATCCCTGAATCCCAGATCGGGATCCTTGACCTCGTCGGCGGTCATCAGGCTCACCACGCTGCCGTCCGCCAGGGGCTTCAGGGCGTATTTCTCCCGGGAGGAGAAGGCGGTGTCGGCAAACTCGCCGTCCAGCCACTGGCGGAGCTCGGAAGAGGCCCATCCGGCGTAGCTGTTCTTATTGCCGTCCACGCGTTTCGCGTCCAGGATGTATTCGCTCATCAGATACGCGCCGCCGTCACTGACGCTCATGACGCGCCACAGGATCGGGGCGGCCGTGCCGTCCTTTTCCGTGGGATAGCTGCCCAGAAGCGCGTACTGGTAGCCGGTATCCTTACTGTAGCCTTCGATCTCGGCGGCGGCCGGGAGGATCAGGCAGGCCGCCAGGATCACCGCGATGATGATGGTTTTTTTGATGCTCATGTGTTACCTCTTTTTGATCAGCTGATAGGGATCGTCCTTGGTGCCGCTGCCGCCGGCGATATCCCAGGTCCCGGAGGCGAGATAGACCGCCGGCCGCACGCCCTCGTTGGCCCTGTCGGCGATGATGTGCCCCAGGGAGCCGTCGTGTTTCGTGCACCGGGCGTGACGGGCGTCGCTGGTGGACGGGTCCCGCACCCAGTACGCGCCGTGGCTGCCGTTCATGGGCTCGAACACATAGGACTTGGTGACCCGGATGGAGTACTCCGTGCCGTAGGCCTTGAGGCCCTGTTTCCGGCCGGGATTCGTACCCATGCCGATCTCCTTGTTCTTCACATCCTCCGAACCCAGCAGGAATACTTTCCCGTAGGTCCCGCATTCCGCCAGCATGGACATTTCATCCTCTGTGAAGGCGTCCGAGGCGAACTCGCCGTTCAGATAGGCGCACAGCTCGGTCTGAGCGAAATCACCGCCGAATTTGGCGTATGCATTGTAATCCCGGTGCATGGGCATGGCGAAAAGGATGTATTCGCTGCACAGGTACGCCTTCTCGCCGTCCACCGTCAGCACCCGCCACAATATGGGCTCCACCTGGGCGTCCTCCCGGGTGACTTTGGTCTTTTTTGAATACCATTTCCAGCCCATCTTTTCCACTTGGCCGCCGCCGTCGATGGTCTGCGGATACCGGCCCAGGGTCACGTATACATAACCGTCATCCGCGGACCAGCCCCTCAGGGCGTCTTCCTCTCCGGCGGCCGCGGCCATGACCGGGATCAGGAGGATGAGAACGGTCATGAGGATCAGTGATCTTCGCATTTATCGCACCTCGTATCCTGAGTTTGTTCGTTCGCTTTCGGCTGTCCGTTCGTCAGGCATTCGTCTGCATCGCCGCCAGGGCTTCCTGAGCCAGTCTGCGGCGCTCGGCCACGATCGGCAGCTCCACGAAAGGCTGCACGCCTTCCACAGCGT
>CACZOZ010000007.1:0-3688 GCA_902782865.1 uncultured Eubacteriales bacterium | reverse complement strand
TAAAGAACCACGAAGGTCAGCATAGCGATCATAATGAACACATTGACTATAATGACCCAGAGTTTTTTCATAGCGCTTTCCGCCCTTTGCATTTCGTTTCCAAAAGAATCGGCACACTTGCAGCGCCTTGCGTTGCCCGCATTGAGGTGCATGTCCAATATGGAGAAAAGACCGCCGATGACAGATGTTTCGTCTTGCGCCGCGCGAGAAGATCATCCGTATGAATAAGCCGGGACAGGGTACTTCCAACCGGTTATATATTTCGACATAATATATTATACTATGTTTTCTGACCGATTTCAACCTTTAATGCCGGCTGCTATCGCTTGCGCTGTTGTTTAGCGGATCGGCTGAGGATCCGGTCAGGGCCATTCGGATCCAAAGAATGAATCACCCGCATCTCCGGGCATCCGAAAACCGCGGAATACGGCAGGCAAGACCCGGTATCAGAGCGCCGGAACGGAAAGAAACGATTGCCCTTTGACGGGAAAAACGAAGAGTGCTATAATATGGATCAGCCACTAGATATCGGGTTTTCGTGCACGCCGCATGAATGCCTGAGCATCAGAGGAGAAACCATGCGTATCAGCGATCCGTTTACAGTATCTGCGGTGAAGCGGCAGATCATACATACGCGGGAGGAAATGCCATGCAAGAGCATCAGGTGACTTTTCGCCCTTCTCTCGACAGAAGACGCATTTTGATCGTCGAGGATGAACTCATCAACCAGGAACTCCTGAAAATGTTTCTGGAGGAGAGTTATGACCTTGTTCTGGCCGGAACGGGAACTGAGGCCCTCAGCATCATCCATTCTCAATATGAAATGCTGAGTCTGATCCTGCTGGATCTGAATCTGCCGGATTTCAGCGGTTTTGAGATCCTGCGTCAGGTCAAGGCGGATGCCAGATTTGCCCGTCTGCCGGTGATCGTGCTGACTTCTGACAGCGACGCTGAGGTGGAGTGCCTGACACTGGGAGCTATCGATTTCATTCCCAAGCCGTATCCGCAGCAGAAGGTCGTGCTTGCCAGAGTAACGCGCACCATTGAACTGACCGAGGACCGGGACACCCTGCACTGGACGGAGCGCGATCAGTTGACCGGGCTTTACAATAAGGCATTCTTCATTCGCTACGCGGCCCAGCTCGACGTCCATCACAGGGATTACCCAACGGACGCGATCGTTCTGGACGTAAATCATTTCCACATGATCAACGACCGTTACGGAAAGCCCTATGGCGATGAGGTGCTCCGTCTGATCGCCGGAAAGATCCTCGAGATCGTGGAAAAGGCAGGCGGCATCGCCGGCCGGAACGAGGCAGACAGCTTTTGGATCTACTGCCCCCACCACTTGGATTACGGGGCGATCCTCGAGACCGTGCAGCGCGACCTGAACGGGGACGGACAAAAAGAAAACCGCATTCGGCTTCGGATGGGCGTTTATTCCGATGTGGATAAAGAGCTGGACATTGAGCGTCGGTTTGACCGGGCGAAGCTGGCTGCCGACAGCGTGAAAGACAGCGTGACCAGGGTGATCGGACTGTATAACAGCTCCATGTATGAAGCGGAACTTCTGTCCGAGCAGCTGGTAGAGGATTTCCCGGCGGCGATAAGGGAGCACCAGTTCCAGGTGTACTATCAGCCCAAATTTGACGTGCGGCCCAGCGAACCGGTCCTTAACAGTGCGGAAGCGCTGGTACGCTGGAACCATCCGACGCTGGGCATGGTGAGCCCCGGGGTGTTCATTCCTCTCTTTGAAAAGAACGGACTCGTTTCCACGCTGGATCAATACGTTTGGTCCGAAGCGGCGGCGCAGATCAGGCAGTGGAAGGAGCGCTTCGGCGTAACGCTGCCCGTATCCGTCAATGTCTCCCGCGTCGATCTGTTTGATCCGGAACTTGTCGAAAAGCTCCGGGATATCATATCCCGCAACGGACTGACCAGCCGCGAGCTTTTGCTGGAGATCACGGAATCCGCCTACACGGAAGATGCGGAGCAGATCATTGAAACAGTCTCGCGGCTTCGCAAACTGGGTTTCCGGATCGAAATGGACGACTTCGGATCAGGCTATTCTTCCCTCAATATGCTTATGACGCTTCCTATTGACGTTTTGAAGCTGGATATGCAGTTCGTCCGAAACGCATTCGCTCAGCGCAAGGACACCCGGCTGCTGGAGGTCATGATCCGGCTGGCGAAGTCCTTTGGATTGACTACAATTGTCGAGGGTGTGGAAACAGAGGAACAAATGCTCACGCTCAAAACGATGGGCTGCGATATCGTGCAGGGCTACTTTTTTTCCCGCCCGCTCCCGGCAGATAAGTTTGAATCGTTTATCACTACCTGACAGGGACATGCGCCGCCCGCGGAAAAGAAGACTGATTTGACAACTATATTCATTATGATTCTGCAGAGCCTGCAGAAATGAAAAGAGCCCGGAAATAGCGTATTTCCGGGCTTTTTCATGTTCTGGCTGGTCTTGTTTAACGCTTGGAGAACTGGGGAGCCTTACGGGCCTTCTTGAGACCGTACTTTTTGCGCTCCTTCATTCTGGGATCGCGGGTCAGGTAGCCGGCCTTCTTGATGGCGGGCTTGAGCTCTTCGTCAGCCTTTACCAGAGCCCTGGCGATGCCGTGGCGGATAGCGCCGGCCTGGCCGGTGAAGCCGCCGCCGCGCACGGATACGACCACGTCGAACCTGCCGGCAGTCTCGGTGAGGGTCAGGGGCTGGCGTACCACGGTCTTAAGGGTCTCAAGACCGAAGTACTCGTCCAGACTGCGCTTGTTTACGGTGATGTTGCCTTCGCCGGGGATAAGACGCACGCGGGCGACGGCCTTTTTCCTTCTGCCTACCGCGCTGAAGTTGATCTCTGACATGTTTTACGTCCTCCTCCCAATTACTTGATCACGAAGGTCTCGGGCTGCTGGGCGGCATGGGGATGCTCGCTGCCCGCGTAAACCTTGAGCTTTTTCAGCATTTTGCGGCCCAGGGGTCCCTTGGGGAGCATGCCGGCCACGGCCTTCTTAAGGGCGAATTCGCTCTTCTTGGCCATGAGGTCGCGGTACTTGGTCTCCTTTAGTCCGCCCGGATAACCGGAATGATGATAATAAACCTTCTGATCCAGCTTGTTGCCGGTCAGGGCGATTTTATCGGTGTTTACGACGATGATGAAGTCGCCGGTGTCTACGTGGGGGGTAAAGGTGGGCTTATGCTTGCCGCGCAGCATAAGGGCTACCTGGCTGGCCAGCCTGCCCAGCACCACGCCGTCCGCGTCGATCAAGTACCACTTGCGCTCGACATTAGCGGGCTTTGCCATGAAAGTGCTCATTTCGTTTCCTCCAAAATCAATATCAATACTGATGTCTCCGGCATGAGGTCAAGCATGCCCGACAATTCATCAAACGCCCGGGGCTGTGAGCGGATTGACACGCAGGATATTATACCTCGCGGCGTATATCAATGTCAACCGTTCGATAAAATTTAACCTTCCAAACAGAAATGACTATTGCGGCGTATCCCTTCACGGTCCGAAGTTCGATTGTTATGTGTTATCTGGTTCTCCTTTGCCGGAATTACAGGCATCATATTACAGACTTTAGTCTGTATATCAGACATAGAATTGCAGACTATGGTCTGTATTTATACGCTTTCAATACAGACTTCGGTCTGTTGTTTTATATCATTTCTTGTGTTG
>CACZOZ010000006.1:0-2919 GCA_902782865.1 uncultured Eubacteriales bacterium | reverse complement strand
TGGTTCCTGCGCCAGGCGGACAAGGTGCTTTCCCTGCCCTTCCGCAGCGATCTGGGGCGCCCGGACCGGGACAACGTGATCGACGGCTACATCAACCAGAACGAAGAGGACGTGTGCGCCGAGGGCAACTGGCAGAAGTACTTCACCACCCGCCCCGAGCCCTTCACCCGTGAGGAGCAGCGCGCTTACCTGGATACGGTGAGCGGCGTGGCCCTGGGCTCCGACGCGTTCTTCCCCTTCTCCGACAATATCGAGCGCGCCTATCGGAGCGGCGTCAAGTACATCGCCGAGCCCGGCGGCTCCATCCGGGACGACGCGGTCATCGAGACCTGCGACCGGTACGGCATCGTCATGGCCTTCACCGGCATGAGGCTTTTCCATCACTGATCTGTTAAAGGAGCGCTGTATGAAGATACTGGTCGTCGGCGGCGGCGGGCGGGAGCACGCCATCATCAGAAAGCTGAAGGAGAACCCGGAGGCGGAAACGATCTGGGCGCTGCCGGGCAACGGCGGCATCGCCCGGGATGCCCTGTGCGTGGACATCGCCGCGACGGACATCCCCGGGATCACGCGTTTCGCCGTGGAAAATCACGTGGATTACGCGGTGGTGGCCCCGGACGACCCCCTGGTCATGGGCTGCGTGGACGCCCTGGAGGCGGCCGGCGTGCCCTGTTTCGGGCCCAGAGCGAACGCGGCGATCATCGAGGGCAGCAAGGTGTTCGCCAAGGACCTGATGAAGAAATACGCGATCCCCACCGCGGCGTACGAGACCTTCGACGACGCGGACAAGGCTCTGGAGTATATCTCCGCGGCTCCCGTGCCCGTGGTGGTCAAGGCCGACGGCCTGGCCCTGGGCAAGGGCGTCATCATCGCCCAGTCCCGGGACGAGGCCCGGGAAGCTGTCATCTCCATGATGAAGGGCGGCCGCTTCGGCAAGAGCGGGGAGCGGGTGGTCATCGAGGAGTTCCTTGAGGGGCCCGAGGTGAGCGTGCTGGCCTTTACCGACGGTGAGACCGTCCGGCCCATGGTGTCCTCCATGGATCACAAGCGGGCGGGGGACGGTGACACCGGCCTCAACACCGGCGGCATGGGCACCGTGGCCCCGAACCCGTACTACACGCCCGAAGTGGCGGACAGGTGCATGCGGGAGATCTTCCTGCCCACCATCCGCGCCATGAAGGCGGAGGGGCGGCCTTTCAAGGGCTGCCTGTACTTCGGCCTGATGATCACGGAAAAGGGCCCCAGGGTGATCGAGTACAACTGCCGTTTCGGCGACCCGGAGACCCAGGTGGTGCTGCCCCTGATGAAGAGCGATCTTCTGACCGTCATGCGCGCGGTGACGAACGGTACCCTGAAGGACGTGCCGGTGGAGTTTTCCTCCGGCGCCGCCGCCTGCGTCATCATGGCCAGCAAGGGGTATCCGGTCAAATACGAGAAAGGCTTTGAGATCACCGTGCCGGAGGACCTCTGGCCCCACATCGTGGTGGCGGGGGCGAAAGCGGACGGGGACAGGCTCCTGACTTCCGGCGGCCGGGTGCTGGGCGTGACCGCCGTGGGGGATACCCTGAAGGACGCCCTCTTTACGGCTTACGACAGGGTGTGCCGGGTGCGCTTTGACAACGCGTTCTGGCGCAAAGACATCGGCGCGCGTGCGCTGAAGGCGGGGGAGAGATAAAATGGTCTATCGGATCTATGTGGAAAAGAAAAAGGAGCTGGCCAATGAGGCCGGATCCCTGCTGAATGATCTTAGGTCCCTGCTGGGGATCGGGGGCCTTAAAGGCCTGCGCGTCCTCAACCGCTACGACGCGGAGGGCATCAGCCGGGAGCTGTTCGATCACGCGGTGAAGACCGTGTTCTCCGAGCCCCAGGTGGATATCGCCTCGGAGCGTCCGGACCTGACGGGCGCGACGGTGTTCGCGGTGGAGTACCTGCCCGGGCAGTTCGACCAGCGGGCCGATTCCGCCGCCCAGTGCATCCAGATCATCTCCCGGGGCGAGCGCCCGCTGATCCGCAGTGCGAAGGTGTACGCCCTGTACGGCAGCGTCTCGGAAAAGGATCTGAAGGAGATCAAAAAATACGTCATCAACCCCGTGGAGGCCCGGGAGGCGTCTCTTGAGATGCCTCAGACCCTGCGGGCGGAGTATGATATCCCCACCTCGGTCAGGACACTGACGGGCTTCACCGCTCTTTCCAGGGCGGAGCTGGAAGACTTCGTCAGGGACTACGGCCTGGCCATGGACGCGGATGATATCGCTTTCTGCCAGAATTATTTCCGGGAAGAAAAGCGGGATCCCACCATCACCGAGATCCGCATGATCGATACCTACTGGAGCGATCACTGCCGGCACACCACCTTCCTCACCGTGATCGACGGGGCGAGATTCGAGGACCCGCTGCTGCAGCGGGCTTATGACGAATACATGGCCGTGAGGCATGACCTCGACCGGGACTTTAAGCCCGTATGCCTGATGGATCTGGCCACCATCGCCGCCAAGGCCCTCAAAAAACAGGGCAGACTGGACAGGCTGGATGAGTCCGAGGAGATCAACGCCTGCACGGTGAAGATCGATATCGACGTGGACGGCGTCCGGGAGCCCTGGCTGCTTCTGTTCAAGAACGAGACCCACAACCATCCCACGGAGATCGAGCCCTTCGGCGGCGCGGCCACCTGCATCGGCGGCGCGATCCGCGATCCCCTGTCCGGGCGGGCTTATGTCTACGGCTCCATGCGCGTGACGGGCGCGGCGGATCCCACCGTGCCCGTGAGCGAGACCATCCCCGGCAAGCTGCCCCAGCGCAAGCTGGTGACCACCGCGGCGGCGGGCTACTCCTCCTACGGCAACCAGATCGGCCTGGCCACGGGCATCGTGGATGAGATCTACCATCCCGGCTACGCCGCCAAGCGCATGGAGATCGGCG
>CACZOZ010000005.1:0-3923 GCA_902782865.1 uncultured Eubacteriales bacterium | reverse complement strand
GTTCCTCAACGAGCGCAAGGAAGGCAACTTCGGCATCGCCCGCAACGGCTGGATCGCTGACTTCAACGACCCGATCAACATGCTGGAGATGTGGACCACCGTGTCCGGCAACAACGACGCTCAGTTCGGCCGCTGATCCGGAAAAACGGACCTGAATTGATCTGGACTGCCATGGCGTTTCAAGCGCCATGGCAGTCCTTTGCATTTTATGACGGCCCTGTTTGACGAACGGGCCCTGTTCGGGTAGAATGCTGTCACGGCCGTCTCTGTCGGCCGGATCAGATATCAAAGGAGCGAACCGAGTGCTGGACATCGCTTTAGCCGCTCACGTGGACGCGGGCAAGACCACCCTGTCGGAATACATGCTCTATCTGGCCGGGGTCGTCCGTGCCCCGGGCCGGGTGGATCAAAAGAGCACCTTTCTGGATACGGACCGTATGGAGCGCGCCCGGGGGATCACGATCTTTTCCAAACAGGCGCGCCTTAACTGGAACAGGCGGGAGATCACGCTGCTGGACACCCCGGGCCATGTGGATTTTTCCGGTGAGGCCCTGAGGACCCTGCAGGTGGCGGACGCCTGTGTGCTGGTGGTATCCGCTCCGGACGGGGTGCAGAGCCACACCCGTGCCCTGTGGGAGCTCATGGAGCGTTTGGGGCTGCCGGTGTGGATCTTCGTCAACAAGATGGACCGGTTCGGGGGCTCCCGGCAGGAGCTTTTCTCGATCCTGAGGCAGGAACTGGACGAAAGGCTCGTGGACGAAATGTCGCCGGACGCCGCGGAGCAGTGGGCTCTGGCGGACGATACGGCTTTGGACTATTACCTCAAGACCGGGGAGATCCCCGCTTTCTACCGCTATGCCCTCATCGCGGGGCGTAAAGCTTTCCCGGTCTTTTTCGGCTCCGCCCTGAAAGGGGACGGGGTGCGGGAACTTATGGACCATGTTTCATCCTGGCGTCCCGCTCGGCCGGAGGGCGCTTTCAGCGCGCGGGTGTTCAAGGCGGCCCGGGATCCCGCCGGCGCCCGGCTGTGCTTCATGAAGGTCTTGAGCGGCACCCTGCGCCCGCGGGACAGCGTGTCGAAGATCGTGAACGGGGAGACCGTCTGGTCGGAAAAGGTCACGGCCCTGCGGCTGTACTCCGGCGCCCAGTTCGTCCAGACGGATGAGGCCGGTCCCGGCCAGATCGTGGCCGCCGTGGGCATGAAGGAGCCGGAGACCGGGGATGTGCTGGGCGCGGGCACGCCGGGGAAACGGGAGACCTTTATCGAGCCGGTCTATTCCAGGCGCGTCAGGTGCGGCAATGCCGATCTGCACACGCTCCTTGAGGCCCTGAAGACCCTGGAGGACGAGGAGCCCCTGTTTTCGGTGGAGACGGATGATATGAGGCGCGCGGTGACCGTTCGCCTGAGCGGCCAGGTGCAGTCCGAAGTGCTCACGGCCCAATTGAAGGACCGCTTCGGCCTGGACGTGACGTTTGAGGAGCCCCGGGTGGTGTTCAAGGAGACCATCGCGGAGCCCGCCGAGGGGGTGGGGCATTACGAGCCCCTGAGGCATTACGCCGAGGTGCACCTGTGGCTGTCCCCCGGGGAACGGGGGAGCGGCGTGACCGTCACATCCGAGCTGCCCGTGGATGACCTGAAGGTGAACTGGCAGCAGCAGATCCTCACCAGCCTGAGGAACATCACCCTCCGGGGCGTGCTGATCGGGGCTGAGCTGACCGACATCCGGATCGCCCTGATCGCGGGAAAAGCTCATCTCAAGCACACGGAGGGAGGGGATTTCCGGGAGGCGGCCCGCAGAGCGCTGCGCCAGGGCCTGATGAAAACCAGGAGCGTGCTCCTGGAACCGGAGATGGCCGTGGATCTCACAGTGCCGCGGGAGACCCTGGGAAAGGTGATCCATGCATTGTCGACGGCAGGCGCGTCCTTTGAGACGCCTTCGGACACTTCCGATACGGTGAGCTTTACCGCCCGCGCCGCCGCGCGGCGCTGTATCGACCTGCCTCTGAATGTCCGGCTCATCACCGGCGGCCGTGGCCGGGCGGACATGCGCTTTGCCCGGTATGTGCCCTGCGAGGATGAGAGCGTGATCCGTTCCTTCGGCTACGATCCGGAAAGGGATCTCATGCACCCGGCGGATTCGGTGTTCTGCGCCCACGGCGCGGGCTTTAACGTGCCCTGGCGGGAGGTGGATGCCATGGCGCATCTGCCCCTTAAAAAGGACAGGCAGGCGGATACCGTTCCGCCCGTCCGGGTCCTCGGCCCCGTCCGTTACCACGGCACCGCCGAGGAGGACGCGGAGCTCCTGAAGATATTCGAGCGCACCTACGGCCCTGTGAAGGCCCGTCAGCTCATTCCCGTGAAGCGGACGGAGCCGGCGGCGGTCACCTCCGGAGTGAAGGAACTGTCTGGGGGTGAGGTGCTCCTGGTGGACGGCTACAACATGGTGTTCGCCTGGGATGAGCTCAAAAAGCTGGCGCAGTCCTCCCTGGACGACGCTCGGCGGGCCCTGTGCGACATGATGTGCGAGTACAGCGCCATGACCGGGCGGCGCGTGATCGTGGTGTTCGACGCCTACCGGGTGCCCGGCGGTATCGGCGGCGCGGAAAAGTACGGCAATATCTTCGTGATCTACACCCGGGAGAGGGAGACCGCGGACGCTTTCATCGAGAAAGCCACCTACCAGGTGAAGGGCTCTCTCACCGTGCTGGTGGCCACCTCGGACGGGCCGGAACAGGCCATCGTCATCGGTAATGACGCCCTGAGGCTGAGCGCCTCGGATCTGAACGACGAGATGCGCCGGGTGCGCGCGTCGATCCGGGATATCCTGGAAAAGGGACGGCAGGCCTGGCCCGTCACCGGCATGGAGGAAAAGATCAAGGCCGCCTGGAAGGAGCGGCATTCCAACTGACATCGCCACCGGTTGAATTCCCCCGGGAAAAGTGATATAATCATCGCGTGCCCATTTTTGTCGGGGAAAGGAAAAGTATGGCCAACGTCAGCGTCCAGGTGCTCTCACAAAACAGAAAAGCCAGGCATGATTATTTCATCGAGGATTCCCTGGAGTGCGGGATCGCCCTGAAGGGCACGGAGGTCAAGTCCGTCCGTCAGGGGAAGATCAGCCTGAAGGAGAGCTACGCCGTGGTCAAGGACGGCGAGGTCTACGCCATGTCGGCCCATATCTCTCCCTACGAGCAGGGCAGCTATTTCAACACGGATCCGATGCGGCCCAAACGGCTGCTGCTCCACAAATCGGAGATCCGCAAGCTGAGCGTCCTCACCCAGCGCCAGGGCTACACCCTGATCCCGCTGGAGGTGTACCTCAAGGGCAGCCTGGTCAAGGTGAAGCTGGGCGTGTGCGTGGGCAAGCACCTGCACGACAAGCGGGCTTCCCAGGCGGAAAAGGACGCCAAAATGAAGATATCCCAGGCGCTGAAGGAGCATCGGCGCTGACAGTACGGGGGTGTACCGGTTTCGACGGGGATCGCCGGGGGTGTGAGAAGCGAGCCGCGTACCCTGATCGCGTAATAAGCAGGGAATTAAAATAACTGACAACAACGAATTCGCTTTCGCTGCCTAAGGGCGGCGCGTCGGCCTGAAGGGCTCACGCCTTCAGCCACCGGCGTCATTGATGTGAGGAACTGGCCCGCCTAAGCTTTGCGGCGAGGCCGGAATCATGAAGCTACCGAGGTCCTGAGCCTGCCTGCGGGCGCCCGGCCGAGGGAAATCCAAAACACAGGCTGCGCTCGGAGAAGCTTGCACAATCGGATCTTCGGACAGGAGTTCGACTCTCCTCACCTCCACCAAAGCAAGGATCCTGTCGCTTCAGCGGCAGGGTCTTTGCTGTATGACGGGCATGTCCCGAAGCTTGGGTGGAAGTCCCAAGGGGCGTAGTTGCCGACGAACCCGATAGCGACTGGCAAGC
>CACZOZ010000004.1:0-4454 GCA_902782865.1 uncultured Eubacteriales bacterium | reverse complement strand
TAATTCAGCCAGTTGTCCTCATCCCCGGTGAGCCCGTGGAGCAGGATGAGGGTCTTGAGCGGGCGCGGTCCTTTCCGGTACCAGGCCTGATCCACGGGCAGGATCACGCTCAGGCGTGTGCCGCGCTCCAGGGCGGCGGAGGAAATGCTGATATGGGCGATGGCCATGGATCCACCTCGTCTCACGCGTATCTTCGGGGATGCCGCGGCCTTTGGGCCGCTCAAAGGGCTGTTTTGTCAGTATTGTACATGGTTTGCCCTTCGTTGGCAAGCTCACAGGCCCATCTTTGTGAGCGCTCTGCGGGCGATCATCTGGGCGTCCGCCTCCGTCATATCCTTCGGGTGCTTCCTGTCCGTCTCATCCAGGGTCTCCCCGAGCACCAGGCGGTACCAGGCGATGACATCCCGTTCATTCAGGCGTCCGCTCTCGTAGCGGATGGTCACCTCCCCGCCCGCGGCGTCCGCCGTCACGCCCGATATGCCCGGCAGGGCGCCGAGGCATTTCTCGGCCAGGGGCAGCATGGGGACGAAATCCGGCGGCAGGGTCTTCAGCGCGCCAAGCCGGATCGAGACGCAGCCGTCCCCGCTCACGGTGTTCTTCGGGTCCAGGAGCTTTCTGATCAGCGCTTTCTCAAGAAAATTCATTTCGCCGCCTCCCCGCTGAAGAGCCGCACGTTGACTCCGTTGACTGTCACGTCCTCATCGGCCCGGATCATGATATAACTGTGCCCGTCGATCACCCGGGTCTCCACCAGGTCCGCCCGGTCGGGCAGCACGCGGATGGACACGGACGGGGTCTTGACGGTGAACTGCCTCGTGGGGGCCACGTTGGCGCCGCACAGCACCGTGCCCTCGCCCAGGTTGGCGTCGTACTGCTTTGCGAAGCTCTCGGCCTTCTCATCGCTCACGCCGCTGCTTTTGAGGGCGTCCTGCACGTCCTCGGAGGAAAACAGGAGATTGTCGCTGTTCTTGTCCCGCTTGAATTCCTCCTGCCGGGCGAGCACCATGTCCTGCACGCTCTGGACCGCTTCCAGGGTGCATTCCTCCTGCAGGGTGCTCTCCAGGATCAGGGAGAAGATCTCCCGCTGGTTGTCGGCGCACATCTGGGGCGCCACGCCGAACAGGCCGTCCACGAAGCCCTCATTGTCGGAGGAGGTGTCCTTGGTGTACATCAGGGCGCCGTAGATATTGCTGCTCCTGTCGTCAAAGGCCGGGTACATGAACCCCAGCTGGGGCGCGCCCACCAGACGGTCCTCCGGCTGGGCGTGGAAATTCGAGTCCGCCGGGTCATAGCGCAGCTGGGGCTTTAAGGGCTGCACCGGGCAGACCGCGCAGAGCATGTAGCGGAACACCTCCGACGCGGCGGCGTAGTCATTGCGGCCGTCGCCGCTTTTTCTGGGCACGTCGTAGCCGTCGAACAGCAGGAGGATCACGTAGTTCTCCTCGAAATGGACGGCGGAGATGATCTTGTCATACAGCTGCCTGACCGCGTCCTCATTGGTCAGGCTGCTGCTCCTGAGTTCCGCCAGCAGGCGCTGCTGCGGGCTGACGGCGACCTCGCCGGCCGGGAAATCCATGTTCAGCAGGTTCTGGCCGATCTCGCCGGACAGCACCCGGCGGAACACGGCGTAGTACCTGTCCTCGTCCTCCTGGCTCATGGTGTGGAGGGAGCGGTCGAAAGTGGTGATGACGGTGCCGTCCTTGCCCACGTAGCAGCCCTTGATGGCGGTGACGGTGTTTTTGTCATGGCTGAGGCGGCGCTTGATCTCCGAGATCTCTTTCTTGTTCATTTTTCCTCCTGTATATCGGTGACGGTCAGGTCGTGACCGCTGACGGTGAAACGGATATTGAAGCCCGCGAAGCGCATCCCGTATTCCCCGGGAGCGTCCTTGTAACCCGGCCGCGGATCGCCCCGGAGCACTTCCAGGAGGGTGTCCCGCCTGTCGGGCGGGATCCGGGCCATGATCTCAGCCGGACAGGTGACCGAAAGGGGCTCGGTGCGGGTGTCGGGGATAAAGCCGCTGCGGGCGTCCGGGTAGGCGTCCGTATAGGGCAGATAGGGCTTGATATCATATACGGCGGTGCCGTTCTTCATGTCCAGGCCGGATACGTTCAATACGGGCCGGCCCGCGCTGTCCGTGGTCACGGCGTCCAGCTTCACGCAGGTCAGGCCCAGCCCGTTCGGGCGGAAGGGGGACCGGGTGGCGAAGACGCCCACGCGGGTATTGCCGCCCAGCTTCGGCGGGCGCACCGTGGCGTGGAAAGCCCTGTCCTCCGGCCCATCGAACCCCCAGATCAGCCAGAGCCTGTCAAAGCCCTCCAGGCCTTTGACGGCGGAGGGCTGGGCGAAGTCCTTTTCGAACACCACCCGGCCGCGGATGCTGCCGGCTGCGGCGCTCTGGCGGGGAAGGCCGAATTTATCCGGAAAATCGTTTTCGATATGGGCGATGGGCACGATTTTCATCCCAGGCGCTCCTTCAGTTCGTCCAGCATCCGGCGGATCCGCAGGGCGCACTGGCGGTAGTCGTCCAGATCGCCGCCGTAGGGATCGGGGATATCGCCCATGAGTAGGATCCTGTCTTTCGCCTCCGGATACCGGGCCGCGATGATACTGCCGTGGGCCTCGGTCAGGGGCACGATCAGGTCCGCCCGGCCGATCACCTCGGGGGAGAGCCTTTGGGCCCGGTGCCCGGTCACGTCGATGCCCTGCTCGGCCATCACGTCCACCGTGTTCCAGGACGCGGGCGCCATCGGGGCGGCCCGGAGCCCGGCGGAGAAAGCGTCCCCGCCCATACGGCGCCACATGGCTTCCGCCATGGCGGAGCGGCAGGTGTTCCCGGTGCACACAAAGAGGATCTTCATTTTATGTTTCAGGCCTTCTGGGCCTTGGCGCGGCTCATGTTCTTCATGCGCTGCTCATGGCTGAGCACACGCTTGCGCATCCTGAGGGACTTGGGGGTGATCTCCAGCAGCTCGTCGTCGTCGATGAACTCCAGGCACTCCTCCAGGGTCAGGGGATGGACGGATACCAGGCGCAGGCTGTCCTCGGACGCGGAGGCGTTGCGCATGTTGGTGACGTGCTTGGCCTTGCACACGTTGACCACGATGTCGCCGGGCCGGCTGGATTCCCCGCAGATCATGCCCGCGTAGACGGGCACCTGGCTGGAGATGAACAGCGTGCCCCGCTCCTGAGCGTAGAACAGGGCGTACTGGGTGGTCTCGCCGGTCTCATAGCATACCAGGGCGCCCACGTTGCGGTGGGGGATATCGCCCTTGAATTCCTCGTAGTGATCGTACACGGCGCTCATCACGCCCTCGCCCCGGGTATCGGTCATGAACTCGCTCCGGTATCCGAACAGGCCCCGGCTGGGCACCATGAACTCCAGGCGGACCCGGTCGCCGCCCGCCATGCCCGTCAGATTGCCCCGGCGGCGGCCGATCTTCTCGATCACGGCTCCGGCGTAAGCCTGGGGCACGTCCGCCACCATCAGCTCCACCGGCTCCATCACCTTGCCGTCCTCTTCCTTATAGATCACCATGGGCTTGGACACCTGGAACTCATAGCCCTCACGGCGCATGTTCTCGATCAGGATGGACAGATGCAGTTCACCGCGGCCGCACACCTCGAAGCTGTCCGGCGTGGCGCCGTCGCTCACCCGCAGGCTCACGTCGGTCTCGATCTCACGGTACAGCCTCGCCCTCAAATGCCTGGAGGTGACATACTGCCCCTCCTTGCCGGCGAAGGGGGAATCGTTCACGGAGAAGGTCATGCTCACCGTCGGCTCCGTGATGGCCACGAAGGGGAGGGGATCCGGCTTCTCCGGCGCGCACACGGTGTCGCCGATCTCGATGTCCGGCAGGCCCGTCAGGGCCACGATGTCGCCCATGGACACCTCTTCGGCGTTCACCCGCTTGAGGCCCTCATACAGCGAGAGGCCCGTCAGCCGCCAGGGCGGGGTCACCTGATCGCTCAGGGCGTTGCAGCGCACCACCATCATGCCTTCGGTGAGCACGCCGCGGGAGATCCTCCCGATGCCGATGCGGCCCACGTAATCGTTGTAGTCGATGGTGGAGATCAGCACCTGGGCGGGGCCTTCGGCGTCGCCCTCGGGAGCGGGGATGTATTTGAGGATCGCCTCGAACAGGGGCTGCATGTTCTGCCCCGGCTCGTTGGGATCCAGGGTGGCGGTGCCCCTGCGGGCGGAGGCGTATACGATGGGGCGGTCCAGGGTCTCCGGATCGGCGTCCAGGTCGATCAGAAGATCCACGATCTCGTCCACCACTTCCTCGCACCGGGCGTCGGGGCGGTCCACCTTGTTGATCACGATGATCACGGGCAGCTTCAGGCTCAGGGCTTTCTGGAGCACGAAGCGGGTCTGGGGCATGGGGCCCTCGAAGGAGTCCACCAGCAGCAGCACGCCGTCCACCATCTTGAGCACCCGCTCCACCTCGCCG
>CACZOZ010000003.1:0-2949 GCA_902782865.1 uncultured Eubacteriales bacterium | reverse complement strand
GATGGCGTGGAAGTCCCCGGTGAAGTGCAGGTTGATGTCCTCCATGGGCACCACCTGGGCGTAGCCGCCGCCGGCCGCGCCGCCCTTGATGCCGAAGACCGGCCCCAGGGAGGGCTCCCGCAGCGCCACGGTGACGTCCTTGCCGATGCGGCTCAGGCCGTCCGCCAGGCCGATGGTGGTGGTGGTCTTGCCCTCGCCGGCGGGGGTGGGGGTGATGGCGGTCACCAGCACCAGCTTGCCGTCGGGACGGTCCGTTTCCTTGAGCAGGGCCGGGTCCACCTTGGCCTTCCAGCGGCCGTAAAGCTCGATATATTTCTCGTCGATGTGCGCTTTCTTCGCGATCTCGGTGATGGGCCTTTTCTCACAGGCCTGGGCGATCTGGATATCCGAAAGGTAAGCCATTTTGATCATTTCCTCCGTTTATTTGAAGTACCGGACAGCCGCCTCGAACATGCGGATGTCATAGTTGCCGGGCACATTGCGGTACAGCCCGCTGCCCACACGCTCAGAGTGGCCCATCTTGCCGAACACGCGGCCGTCCGGGGAGGTGATGCCCTCCACGGCGAACATGGAACCGTTGGGGTTGAAGTGGACATCCCCGGTGGCGTGCCCATTGAGGTCCACATACTGGGTGGCGATCTGCCCGTTCGCGGCCAGACGCCTGATCAGGCTCTCGTCCGCGTAGAAGCGGCCCTCGCCGTGGGAGATGGGCACGGAGTAGATGTCCCCCACCCGGGTGAGGCTCAGCCAGGGGGATTTGTTGGACGCCACCCGGGTGCGCACGATGCGGGACTGGTGGCGGCCGATCACGTTGTAGGTCAGGGTGGGGCAGCTTTCATCCGTATCGATGATCCGGCCGTAGGGCACCAGGCCCAGTTTGATCAGCGCCTGGAAGCCGTTGCAGATGCCGCAGATCAGGCCGTCCCGGTCGTCCAGCAGTTTCATGACCCCTTCCTTCACCGCCTCGCTGCGGAAGAAGGCCGTGATGAACTTGCCGCTGCCGTCGGGCTCGTCCCCGCCGGAGAAACCGCCGGGGATGAAGATCATCTGCGCGTCCCTGAGGGCGGCGGCGAACTCATCCACGCTGCGGGCGATGCCGTCGCTGGTCAGGTTGTTGATCACCAGGATCTGAGGCTCGGCCCCGGCGTCCCGCATGGCCTTGGCGCTGTCATACTCGCAGTTGGTGCCGGGGAAGGCCGGGATGAGCACCTTCGGCCTGGCGGCGGGCGCCTTGGGCCTCGGCCATGAGGCCGTCTCAAAGGAAAAGTCTTCCATGGGCCCGGGGGCGTCCGGGATATTGCAGGCGTACACGCTCTCCAGCCGGTCCTCATACCCGGCCCTGAGAGCGTCCAGAGCCACGCGCTCGTCCCCCAGGGCGAAGACGGGCTCCTCCGTCACCGTGCCCAGGTCGACAGCGCCGGGGATATCCTGAGTGACTTCCAGCAGGAACGCGCCGTAACACTTGCCGAACAGGCGGTCAAGGGTGAGTTTTTCGTCAAAGGTGAAGCCCAGGCCGTTGCCCAGGGCCATCTTCATCACGCCCTCGGCGGCGCCGCCCATCCCCAGGGCCCAGCACGACACGGCTTTCCCGGAGCGCATAAGCTCCGTCACCCGGTCAAAGAGGGCGAGGAGGGACTTCGTTTCCGGCAGCCCGTCCGCGTCCGTGTCCGGCGCGAGCAGCACCGCTTTGTTCCCGGCGCGCTTGAACTCATTGGGCACGATCTCATCCGTTTTGCCCATGGTGACGGCGAAGGAGACCAGGGTGGGCGGCACGTCCAGTTTCTCGAAGGAACCGCTCATGCTGTCCTTGCCGCCGATGGCGCCGATGCCCAGGGCCATCTGAGCTTTGAAGGCACCCAGGAGCGCGGCCAGAGGCTTGCCCCAGCGCTTCCCGTCGGTGCCGGGTTTCTCGAAATACTCCTGGAAGGTCAGGTACACGTCCTTCATATCGGCGCCGGTGGCGATCAGGCGGGAGACGGACTCCACCACCGCCAGGTACGCGCCGTGATAGGGGCTCTTTTCCGCCACGAAGGGATCATAGCCCCAGGCCATCAGGGAGCAGTCGTCGGTGTGCTTCTTTTCCACGCTCACTTTCTGCACCATGGCCTGGATGGGGGTCATCTGGTCCCGGCCTCCGAAGGGCATGAGCACCGTGCCGGCGCCGATGGTGGAATCAAAGCGCTCGGAAAGGCCGCGCTTTGAGCAGATATTCAGGTCCCGGGCCATCTTCTCAAGGTTTTCCCGGAAGGTGCCCCCGATCGCATCCTGCTCGAAGCGGGGCTTCTCCGGCGTGATGAAAATATGCTTTTCCGCGCCGTTGGAGTTCAGGAAATCCCGGCTGATATCCACGATCTTCCGGCCGTTCCAGCGCATCACCAGGCGCTTTTCCTCCCGCACCACGGCTACCGGGCAGGCCTGCAGGTTCTCCGACGCGGCCAGGGCGAGGAAAGCGTCCGCGTCCCCGGGCGCCACCACCACGGCCATGCGTTCCTGGGACTCGCTGATGGCCAGCTCCGTACCGTCCAGGCCCTCGTATTTCCTGGGCACCGCGTTCAGGTCGATCTCCAGGCCGTCGGCCAGCTCGCCGATGGCCACGGACACGCCGCCCGCGCCGAAATCGTTGCAGCGCTTGATCAAGCGCGCCGCTTCGCTCATCCGGAACAAACGCTGCAGCTTGCGCTCCTCGGGCGCGTTGCCCTTCTGCACCTCCGCGCCGCAGGTCTCCACGCTGTGGGCGTTGTGGGCCTTGGAGGATCCGGTGGCGCCGCCGATGCCGTCGCGCCCCGTGGACCCGCCCAGCAGGATCACCACATCCCCGGGCACCGGGCGCTCCCGGCGCACGTTGGCCTGGGGAGCCGCGGCGATCACCGCGCCGATCTCCATGCGCTTGGCGGCGTAGCCGGGATGGTAGATCTCATCCACGATGCCGGTCGCCAGGCCGATCTGGTT
>CACZOZ010000002.1:0-9674 GCA_902782865.1 uncultured Eubacteriales bacterium | reverse complement strand
GAGATCCGGGAGATACGGTAGGGGAGGAAGAGCATGGCGAAAGTAGTTTTGATGTGCGGGAAACTGTGCAGCGGCAAGAGCACCCATGCCCGTTTGATCCGGGAAAAGGAAAAGGCGGTGATCCTGTCCGTGGACGAGATCACCCTCAGCCTTTTCGGGCAGGACGCGGGGGAGAAGCTGGACGAATATGTGAGCCGCTTAAAGGCGTACCTCTACGATAAATCCGTGGAGATTTTTCAGACTGGGATCAGTGTGGTGTTGGACTGGGGGTTCTGGACCCGGGAGGAGCGCGCCTTCGCCCGGGCGTATTACCACGCCCGGGGCATCGCGTGCGAGCTCCACTATATCGAGATCAGTGACGCGGAATGGGAAAAACGCATCGAAAAACGCAACCGGGACATCCTGGAAAAGAAGACCGGCGCCTACTATGTGGACGACGGCCTCAAACAGAAATTCGCTTCCGTATTCGAGCCCCCCGCGCCGGAGGAAGTGGATGTGTATATCAGGGGATGACCGGGCGGGCAGCGCCGCGGGCACCGGGATACGCTATTGTATTTCCGGTGCTTTTTTGCGTTGGAAATCATTGACAAGCCGCTTTAGCGTGCTAAACTGTACGGGAATCTGAGAGGAAAGGCGGGGGCAGTCATGAAGCGGATCGAGTTGGGTCACAGCGGCCGGAACATCACCGTATACGGCGCCCCCTTCGGAGCGGCAGGCTTTTTCGACGCCCTGCGCTTTTACTTTTATATTTTTTATTTGGGCGAGCCCCTGCCCGCCGGTGAGCGCCGGTCCTGATGAATGAGGAATTCATTGAGGCGGTCCTGCCGGATGGGAGGGCCGCCTTTTTGAATACAAAATCAAGGAGGATAACATCATGAAGAAACTGGCAGCCGTACTGATCGCTCTTTTCCTGCTCGCGGGTGTGAGCGCCGTTGCCGAGGATACCTATAAGGTGGGTGTGTGCCAGCTGGTGCAGCATGTCGCCCTGGACGCCGCCACCCAGGGTTTCCAGGATGCCCTGAAGGCCAAGCTCGGTGACAAGGTGGTCTTCGATGTGCAGAACGCTTCCGGTGATTCCGTCACTTGCTCCACCATCGTGAACGGGTTCGTGTCCGACAATGTGGATCTGATCATGGCCAACGCCACGCCGGCGCTCCAGTCCGCCGTAGCCGCCACCGGTGACATCCCGATCCTGGGCACCAGCATCACGGATTACGCCACGGCCCTGGATATCGACGACTGGACCGGCGCTACCGGGATGAACGTGTCCGGCACCTCGGATCTGGCGCCCCTGGATCAGCAGGCCCAGATGCTCCATGACCTGTTCCCGGACGCGAAAAAGGTGGGCCTGCTCTACTGCTCCGCGGAACCCAACTCCAAGTACCAGATCGACAATATCAAAGTGTACCTGACGGATATGGGCTATGAGTGCGCGGAGTACACCTTCTCCGACTCCAACGATGTGGCCTCTGTCACCCAGAATGCCTGCGACGGCTGCGATGTGATCTATATCCCCACGGATAACACCGCCGCTTCCTGCACCGAGGCCATCCGGAACGTGGTGGAGCCCGCAGGGAAGCCCGTGGTGGCCGGAGAGGAAGGCCTGTGCGCGGGCTGCGGCGTGGTGACGCTGTCCATCAGCTACTATGATCTGGGCTACGCCACCGGTGAGATGGCGTATGAGATCCTGGTGAACGGCGCCGATGTTTCCGCGATGGAAGTGCGCTTCGCGCCGAATGTGACCCGGATGTACAACGCGGAACTGTGCGGGCTGCTCGGGATCGATATCCCCGAAGGCTACGTCGCCATCCAGTGATCTGAAAAAAGCCGGGGCCTGCCTGCGGGCCCCGGCCCATTCCCTTTCAGGAGGAAAACATGGATCCCTCAGCGCTTTTGAACGCAATGCCCGGCGCCATATCCCAGGGGCTGATCTGGGGCATGATGGCCATCGGCGTCTATATCACCTATAAAGTACTGGATCTGGCGGATCTTACGGTGGACGGCAGCATGGCCACCGGCGGCGCGGTCTGCGTCATGCTGATGCTGGAAGGCGTCAATGTGTGGATCGCGCTGTTGTGCGCCGTGATCGCCGGCATGCTGGCGGGGCTTTTGACGGGCATCTTCCATACGGCCCTGGGCATCCCGCCCATCCTGGCGGGCATTCTGACCCAGCTGTCATTGTATTCGGTCAACCTCGCCATCATGCAGTTCAAGGCCAATCAGGGCATCAACGTCACGAAATATCACCTTTTGATCACCCAGCGGCAGGTCAGGTCCCTGAGCTTCTCAAACCCGATCGTGATCTCGCTGATCTTCCTCGCGGCCCTGATCGCGCTGCTGTACTGGTTCTTCGGTACGGAACTGGGCAGTTCGCTGAGGGCCACCGGCGCCAATGAGCACATGTCCCGGGCTCAGGGCATCAACACCAATGTGGCCAAGATCCTGGGGCTCATGATCTCCAACGGCATCGTGGCGCTCTCATCGGCGCTGCTGGCCCAGTACCAGGGCTTCGTGGATGTCAATATGGGGCGGGGCGCCATCGTGATCGGCCTTGCCGCGGTGATCATCAGCGAAGTGCTCTTCGGCAGGAAGTTCATCAACTTCGCGCTGAAGCTGACGGGCGTGGCGATCGGCGCCGTGATCTACTATATCGTGATCCAGATCGTATTGTGGATGGGCCTCAACACCAACCTGCTCAAGCTGCTCACGGCGCTTCTTGTGGCTCTCTTCCTGGGGATCCCGTACTGGAAGGCTCATATGGCCTCATGGGGGAAAACGAAAGGAGGCACGAAGAATGCTTGACGTGAAGGACGTGAAAAAGACCTTCAATGCCCGCACCGTCAACGAGAAAACGGCCCTGGACGATCTGAGCTTCCATATGGATGACGGGGATTTCGTGACCGTCATCGGCGGCAACGGCGCGGGCAAATCCACGCTGCTCAACGCCATCGCGGGAGTGTGGCCCATCGATCACGGCAGCATCGTGCTGGATGGCGTGGACATCTCCCGCCTGCCGGAACACAAGCGCGCCCTTTGGCTCGGGAGAGTGTTCCAGGATCCGATGACCGGAACGGCCGCCACCATGCAGATCGAGGAGAACCTGGCTCTCGCGGCGCGGCGCGGGGGCAGGCGCACCCTGCGCAGCGGCATCACCGGCAGGGAAAGGGAGAGCTACCGCGAAAGGCTCGCCGCCCTGGGCCTGGGGCTGGAAGACCGCATGACCGCCAAGGTGGGGCTCCTCTCCGGCGGCCAGCGGCAGGCTCTCACGCTGCTCATGGCTACGCTCAAAAAGCCGAAGCTCCTGCTGCTGGACGAGCACACCGCGGCCCTGGATCCCCGGACCGCCGCCAAGGTGCTGGAGCTGTCGGAAAAGATCATCAACGAGGAACATCTCATGACCCTGATGGTGACCCACAATATGCGGGACGCGATCCGTTACGGCAACCGCCTCATCATGATGCACGACGGAAGGATCGTGATCGACATCAGCGGCGAAGAGAAGAAAAGCCTCACGGTGGAGAGCCTGATGTCGGCATTCTTCAGGGCCAGCGGTGAGGAATTCGTGAATGACAGGGCCCTGCTGAGCTGAAAAAGCTCCGCGGCGCTCATGGCTGTTCCCGATGGGTCTCGCAGGCCGGTCGGGAACAGTTTTTTGTTTGCCGTGGCTCATCAGGGAAGAAAAAAGTGGCTTTTGCCGCTCAAATGTGTATAATGGTTCTGAATGATTTTTTACCTGAAGGGATGGTGCAGCCATGAAGAGGATGACCGCGCTTTTGATCATCGTGATGCTCTCGGTAACGGCCTTCGCCGTCGGTGAAGAGACAGCCGACTGGAAGGGGACAGCTTATCCTGTCAGCGCCGAAACCCTGGAATTGAAGGATGATCAGATCGATATCGGAGCGCTGATCGGTTTTCTCAAACAGTTCCCGGGCCTTAAACAGGTGGATATGTTCGAAACGCCCGTTACCATCGATCAGATCGATCTGATGACCGCCTCCCTGCCGGAGGTGACTTTCGGGTGGACCATGGCGGTGCCCTGCGTCAATCCCGCCCATCCGGAGCGGAAGGCACACTATATCAGGACGGACGCGGAAGTGTTTTCCACCCTGCACAACAACCAGTGCACCAATCATACTTCCCAGGACCTGTCCATCCTCAAATACTGCACGAAGATGCTGGCGCTGGATATCGGGCATAACGCGGTGGACGATCTGAGCTTCGTTGAGACCATGCCGCGTCTGAGGGTGCTGATCATCGGGCGCAACAAGGTGACCGACCTCACGCCCCTTGAGAACTGCCCGGATCTGGAATACTTTGAAGCCTTCACCAACAATATCGGGAGCGTGGCGCCGCTGCTCAGGTGCTCGCATCTTCTGTTCCTCAATATCCCCAACAACCGGGTGCAGGATCCGGAGCTCTTCGCGCAGATGACCAGCCTCAAAAAGCTGTGGGCGTTCAATTACCACACCCGGGATCTGAACAATGATCAGGTGCCGGGAAACATCAAGCAGCTGATCCGTGAGTCCCTGCCCGACTGCAAGATCAACTGGAGCAGTTCCGGCAACGGAGGCGGGTTCAAGGACGACATGATCGTGGAGATGTTCAATTCCGGCGTGTATAAACCCTTCGCGGGCGGGCTCGAAGCGCCGCAGGAGTAACACGAAAAAAGACTTTGGTATAAAAACGCATCGATGATCAAAAGAACGGTCTGACAGACATCGACAGGAGGAAGCTCTTATGGAAAGATGGATCCGCGCGCGCTTTCAACCCGGCCTGCCCCTGGGCAAGGACGGCAGACGCGTCACTGCCGGAAAGGAACACATCGCCCTGTCCCGAAAAGCGGCCCGGGAAGGCATGGTGCTTTTGAAAAATACGGATCACATCCTGCCGCTTGAAATGGGCTGCAGGGTAGCGCTGTTCGGCAAAGCCACCATCGATTACGTAAAGGGCGGCGGCGGCAGCGGCGACGTGATCGTGCCCTATGTGAGGAATATCTATGATGGGTTTTCCGAGGTCATCGGGCCGGGGAACATCTATCCCGGCACCGTGGATTTTTACCGGGAGTACACTCTGGCCCGGTATAAAGAAAACTGGGTGCCCGGCATGATGGCGGAGCCCGAGGTGCCGGAAGCACTCCTCCGGGGCGCCCGTGCCTTCACGGATACGGCGGTCATTTCCATCAGCCGGTTTTCCGGCGAGGGCTGGGACCGGAAGTATCCGGGCGCGCCCGTCAAGCGGCAGGAACCTGTGACTTCGGACCCGGTCAGCATGAGCGACGCGCTCTTCGAAAAGGGCGATTTCTACCTGTCCGAGGCGGAAAAACATATGATCGACGCCGTCGCCGGAGCGTTTGAGAAGACCATCGTGGTGCTCAATGTGGGCGGCATGGTGGAGACGGCCTGCTTCCGGGACGATCCCCGGATCAAGGGTCTGCTCATGGCCTATCAGGGCGGCATGGAAGGCGCGTGCGCCGAGGCGGAGCTGCTGATGGGCCTGTATACGCCCGCCGGGAAGCTGACGGACACCTTTGCCGAAAAGCTTGAGGACTATCCGGGCTGCGCGGATTTCTACGAGAGTGAGGAATACGCGAACTACACGGAGGACATCTACGTCGGCTACCGGTATTTCGAGACGATCCCCGGCGCGGCGGAGAAGGTGGTCTATCCCTTCGGATACGGCCTGAGCTACACGACCTTTTCCCTGACCGGACACGGCGCCTGCTTCAGGGATGAGACGGTCGAGATCGCCGTCACGGTCACCAATACGGGGTACAGGGAAGGCCGCGAGGTGGTCCAGGTCTATTACAGCGCCCCCCAGGGGAAACTCGGCAAGCCAAAGAAGGTGCTGGCCGGATACAGGAAGACTTCCCTTCTTGCCCCCGGCGCGTCCGAGAGAGTCATCATCCGCTTCCCGGTGTCCCAGATGGCCAGCTATGACGATCTTGGAAAGGTCGCCATGTCCGCGTGGGTGCTTGAAAAGGGCGATTACCGCTTCTTCGTGGGCACCAGTGTGCGGGACGGCGAATGGCTCGGGGAAGCCTGGATCCAGGCGGAGGACCGGGTCACTGAGCAGCTGACGGCCCGGATGGTCCCCGCAAAACTCAAAAAGAGACTGAAGTCTGACGGCAGCTTTGAGGATCTGCCCGAAGGTACGCCCTGTGATACAGACTCCAATGCCCTGACGCCCATGAAATGGGAGGAGATCCACTCCCTGCCCGAGATCCGGGGGGTGCCCAGGCGGCAGAACTACGGACAGGGTGAGAGGTTTTACCTGAAGGACGTGGCTGACGGCAAAGTGAGCCTGGATGATTTCGTACGATCGCTGTCTGACGAGGATATCGCTCATCTGCTGGGCGGGCAGCCCAATGTGGGGCTCGCCAACACCTTCGGCTACGGGAACAATACGGTATACGGTATCCCGAACATCATGACGGCGGACGGCCCGGCGGGCATCCGTTTCCTGCCCGGCGCGGGCGTGACCACTACGGCGTTTCCCTGCGCCACGCTGCTTGCCGCCACCTGGGATCCTTCCGTCACCTATGAGGTAGGAGCCGCCGCCAGCCTGGAAGCCAGGGAAAACAACATCCAGGTGTGGCTGGCCCCGGGCGTGAACATCCACCGCAATCCTCTGTGCGGCAGGAATTTTGAGTACTACTCCGAGGACCCCTATCTGGCGGGCAAGCAGGCCGTGGGCATGATCAGGGGCGTCCAGTCCAACCGCGTGGCGGCCACTCCCAAACATTTCGCCCTGAACAATAAAGAGACCAACCGCAGGAACTGCGACTCCAGAGCCTCCGAAAGGGCCATCCGGGAGATCTACCTGAAGCAGTTCGAGATCCTGGTGAAGGAAGCGCGGCCCTGGTCCATCATGTCCAGCTACAACATCATCAACGGTCACAGGGCCAGCGAGAACAGGGACATGCTCACCGGGATCCTGAGGGAAGAGTGGGGCTTTGACGGCATGGTGACCACCGACTGGTGGACCCTGGGCGAGCATTACAAGGAAGCGGCCGCAGGCAACGACATGAAGATGGCCACCGGTTTCGCGGACAGGCTCCTGGAAGCTCTGGGGAAGGGCGCCGTGACGAGGGAAGAACTTATAAAAGCGGCGAAGAACGTGCTCACACTCATCCTGAGGACGGACTGGTGATATCGGGATAACATTATCCGGCAATCAAAGACGGCATGGCGCGGGAACACCGGTCATGCCGTTTTTTTATATCCTATCGATCTGAAGGGGTTTTGCCTCACATTTATATGCTCAGGTATCTTTCCATCACGGCGGCGGACACCACGTACATGCCGGCGGAGTAGATGAGAGCGACCACGGTCTCCACGATGAGGACGGTGTTGAGCACCATGCCCTGGGTGAGGAACACCCGCTGAAGGGTATTGAGCAGGATGGTCAGCAGGATAAAGAAGATGAAGGTCACGAGCCCGTTGAAGCGTTTCCCGTTCAGCAGAGCGGAAGAGATGATATCGGCCAGGAAGGCGATGGACACCGTGGCCAGCCAGGAGGACAGCATTTCCGCCGTGAGGCACAGGACACCGTTCAGGTTCAGCTCGATCTCGGCGTTGATCGCGGACAGGAACTGCGTCACGTATTCCTTCAGCGCTTCCAGCTGGCCGATGCGGCTGAACAGCAGTGTCACGTCAAGGGCTCCCAGCAGGAAGAAGAAGGCCCCCGCCAGTACCAGGGAGATGCCGTTCTCCAGCATCTTGGCTCCCAGGATCTGATAGCTGTTCCTGGGCGTCATATACAGCATGTATCCCTGTTTGGTGTTCATGTCCCGGTGAAGGGTCAAAACGCTCTGGATCCCGATGAGCAGGATGCCGCCGAAGGCGATCATGGTGAGCAGGAAAGCCATAGCGACGATGATCTCATCCGTATTGCCTTGGCTGTTCCTGACAAAAAGGGCGATCAGGAAAGCCAGTTCCGCCGCGGCGGTGATGCCCAGGATGATCAGCTTCATGGCCTGAGTTTTGCGCAGCTCGTATTTAAGCAGTTGTTTCATGTTATTCCACCTCCGTGTGCCCGTAGATCTGCCGGTATCTGTCCGCCATGGAAACGCCGTCCGCCATGCGCATATCCTCCAGGTCCCGCACCTCCACCACATGGCCGTTTTTGATGAAGATCGCCCGGTCGGAGATCGCTTCCATCTCTTCCACCAGATGGCTGGACAGGATCAGCGCCTTATCGGGGGAGGCTTCCCGCAGGATGCAGGTGCGGATCTCATCCCGAGCCAGAAGATCGATGCCGTTGAAGGGTTCGTCCAGCATGTACACCCTGGCGTCCCTGGCCATGGTGACGGCGATCTTCAGCTTCGCCATCATGCCCGAGGACAGGGAACGGGTGGGCATGTTCTCCTCAAGTTCCATGATCCTCAAAAGCTCTGTGTACTTATCCATGGAAAAGTCTTCAAAGAAATCCCGGTAGTAGTTCCCCACATCCCTCGCCTTCATCCAGGGATAGAAGTAGGGCTCCGTCGACATATACGCCACATACCGCCGGCTCTCCACGCCGACGCTCTTCCCGTCATACAGGATCTCTCCCGAGGTGGGTTTCATCAGGCCGGCGGCCATTTTCATCCAGGTGGTCTTTCCGCTGCCGTTGGGGCCCAAGAGGGCATACACATGCCCGGACTCGATGGTCAGGTCCACATTGTCCACGGCAGTCTTGCTGCCGAATCTCCTGGTCAGTCCTCTGCTTGTTATCATTGGTCCTTTTCCTCCTCTAGTATCAGCTTGACCGCGTCTTCACGCCCGAGGCCCATGCCCTTCAGATCCGCTAAAAAGCGGCTGACGGCCTGCCGGGCCATTTCGTGTTTAAGGCGGCGGATGGCGGTCTCATCCTCCGTCACGAAGGTACCCAGGCCTCGGCGGGTGACGCAGATGCCCTCACGCTCCATTTCCTGGTAGATCCTCGCCGCCGTGTTCGGGTTGATCGAGTACTGTACGGCCAGATCGCGCCCGCCCGGCAGCTTGGCACCGGGGGAGAGCTGCCCGGTCACGATCTGCTGCTTGATCAGGGTGGATACCTGGAGCCAGATCGGTATCATCGGATCGAAATTCACGGTAAACCCTCCTAAGACGTTAGTGCACTAATACAATAGTACACTATGACGCGATTGTCAATACCTTTTCAAAAATTTTTCGGGTGTTATCCGTAGAGGACAAAGACAGGCTCCGGGACTGGTACCATGATTTTTGACCGATCAAAAAGGAGTGATGCTTATGAAAAAAACGATGCTGTGCCTCATGGTCCTCGTCATCATGCTCTGCGGGTGTTTCTGTGCCCGCGCGGAAGAGATCGACCTCGGGACCCTCAGCGACGGGCAGATCGTGGAACTGCTCGAAAAGGTGACGGAGGAGATGGTCAAACGGGGGATCGAGAAGACCGCGAAGCTCCCCAAGGGCACCTATATCGCCGGCAGGGACATCCCCTGCGGGAGGTATGTGTGGACCTGCATGGCCACGGGGGATGACTGGGGCAACCTGACGGTGTACTCGGACGGCGGCAAAGGGAAGCAGCTGCTGTGGAACGTAGTCAGCGCGCCGGATGAAGGGGAGGACCCGGATACGGTGTTTCTGACCCTCAACGAGGGCGATGAACTGAAATCCGGTGTCCCGTTCAGCCTGACGATCATGACAGGGATCGTGTTCAGGTAAAGGCAG
>CACZOZ010000001.1:0-5261 GCA_902782865.1 uncultured Eubacteriales bacterium | reverse complement strand
CAGGATCGGTGAAGGGTTCATACCTCTGAAGACATCGCACGGAAATCGTCAGATTTTCGTGCGCGGGGCTGTGCAACAGCCCCTTTTAAATGGCGGTTCTGCTTGCGTGAACGGGAGCACATACGGTATAATGGGCTTTGATAATGGGTATCCATGTCCACGTTCGGCGGATATCCTTTGGTTCCCGCAGCTTTTTTATCATGGATCCAGTTTGGATCGCGAAGGGCGTTGACCGTATGTCGAAATACAGTATCGTTATCCCGTGCTATCAATCCTCAAAGACCATCGCGCATGTGGTGTCCCAGACGGTGGAAGAGCTTCACAAGCTGGGCATCGACGACTTTGAGTTCGTCCTGGTGAACGACTGCTCTCCCGACGGGGGCGCGACGATCCGGGAGCTTGATCGGCTCGCGGACGAGTTCGACTATATCCGGGTCGTGGACCTGGGAAAGAATTTCGGCCAGAACAACGCCACCATGGCGGGCCTCAATTACGCGGACGGGGACTTCTTCATCTCCATGGACGACGACGGGCAGACCGATCCGAGCCAGCTGAAGTACCTCATCGACAAACTGGAGGAAGGCTACGACCTGGTCTACGGGCACTACGTGGTCAAGAAGGAGAACGCGTTCCGGCGGCTGGGCAGCGCGCTGAACCACTGGACCGTCAAGGTGCTCCTGAACAAGCCGGACTGGCTCAGGACATCCAGTTTCTGGATCGCCAGAAAATATGTGCGGGACTACGCCGTGCGCTTTACCTACCCGAACGTGCACCTGCAGGGCGTGCTGCTCAGGGTCACCAGCAATATCGCCACCGTGCCCGTCCGGCACCGCGCGCGGGAGACCGGCCGGTCCGGATACACTTTCAAAAAGCTGGTGCAGCTCTACAGCAATATCTTCAGCTTTTCGATGGTGCCGCTGAACCTGGTGACCAACGCGGGCCTGATCATCGCCGGGCTCAGCTTTCTGATGGGCATCATCATGCTGATCCGGAAGCTTCTGCATCCCGAGATGCTCCTGGGATGGCTGTCGCTTTTCGTGGGGATCTGCTTCCTCACCGGCTTGAACCTGGTGGCCATCGGGATCGTGGGGATGTACATCGGCCGGCTGTACCGCGGGGAGTCCGACACGCCGCAGTATGTGGTGAAGAGCGTCAGGCAGAAAAAGAAGCCGGACGGCGGCCCCGATGACAATGCGGCCATAAAAGACTGATGGGGAAGACTATGAAAAAGATCATGATCCTGGGAGCGGGGGTCTATCAGGTACCGCTGATCAAGGCGGCCCGGAAAATGGGCCTGCATACGATCGTGATGAGCATCCCGGGGGACTATCCCGGCTTCGCCCTGGCGGATCAGGTGATCTGTCAGGACACGGCCGACGCGGAAGCGGTGCTGGCCATCGCGAAACGGGAGGGGATCTCGGGGATCGTCACCACCGGCACGGATGTGTGCATCCACACCGTGGGCGTGGTGAACGAGGCCCTGGGCCTGAAGGGCCTGAAGATCGAGGGCAGCACCATCGCCGGCAGGAAAGCGCTGATGAAGGACGTGTACGCGGAGCACGGCGTCAATACCGCGCGGTTCAGGCATGTGCTTTTGAAGACGCCCATCGAAGGGGTGGAGCGGATCTGCGGTTCGATCGGGTATCCCGTGGTGTTCAAGGCGATCGATTCCTCCGGGAGCCGCGGGATCACCCGGGTGGACGGCCCGGAGGGGATCGAAAAGGCCATCGGGAGCGTGAAGGCGGTCACCCGCAGCGATGAGTACCTGATCGAGGAGCACCTGGACGGTGAGGAGTACGGCGCCGAGGCCTTCGTGCAGGACGGGAAGCTGGAGTTCATGCTGCTCAACGGCAAGTATATCTTTGAGGGCGCCACCGGCGTGCCGGTGGGGCACTACGCCCCCTACGGCACCCCGGAGATGGAGAAAAAGTCCTTCGAGCAGCTTGAGAAGGCCGTCAGGGCCATGAAGCTCGACAACTGCGCCGTCAATGTGGACTTCATGCTCTGCGGGGACACGGTCTGCATCCTGGAGATCGGCGCGCGGGGCGGCGGGACCTGCCTGGGCGAGCTGGTCAGTTTGTATTACGGCTATGATTACTATGAGAAAATGATCCGCGTCGCCCTGGGGGAAAAGGTGGACTTCACCCCGGTGAATATTTCGCGCGTGCCCAACGCCAGCCACCTGCTGATGAGCGGGAAGACCGGCACGATCGTCTCCATCACCAACTCCAACGCGCCCTCGAAGGACATTTTCGACATCTCCTTCGATCACCGGCCGGGCGATCACGTGACCGCGTTCTCCATCGGGCCCCACCGGATCGGCCAGGTGATCACCACCGGCGCCACCGTGGAGGAGGCCCGGAGGACCCTCGAGAGGGCGATGGCCAATATCCGCATCGAGGTCGAGTGAGCGCCGGAAATAAGGCGTACCGTTTTTATCTCATCCAGGAAGGAGCCGGAATGAGCGGAGATAAAACCAGCATCGGCCACATCGCCTTTATCCAGGCGGCGGTCCTTATCTATTCCTTCTGCGGGGTGTTCCAGAAATTCGCGGCGCAGCAGGCGGCCCTGTCCTTCCGGTTTTTCCTGTTCTGGGGCTGCTCCTTCGCGGTGCTGTTCATTTACGCCGTATTGTGGCAGCTGATCCTGAAAAAGAACGATCTGTCGGTGGCCTACAGCAACCGGGCCGTGGCGATGATATGGAGCCTCGTCTGGGGCGCGCTCATCTTCGGGGAGACCCTCAGGTGGAACCAGGTGCTGGGCGCGGCGGTCATCTGTTACGGTGTGCACAGGGTGGTGACGGCGGATGACTGAACCGTTGTGGCCGTTCTATCTGCTGGCGCTTTCCTCGGTGCTGATCGCGGACATCTCGCAGGTGATCCTGAAAAAGGCGGCCGGCAGGAAATACGCGTCGGTCCTGAAGTCCTACCTGAATGTCAGGGTGATCTTCGCTTACTTTCTTTTCGGCCTGTCCACGGTGCTCTCGGTGATCGCCCTCAGGCGCCTGCCCCTTTCCCTGTCGCCCCTGTGGCAGGCGATGGGGCAGGTGTTCGTGGTGCTGCTCAGCTACTTCGTCCTGAAGGAGAAGATCGGCAGGAAGAAGGCCCTGGGGATCGGGATCATCGTCGCGGGGATCGTCCTGTCGGCGCTGTGAGCGGGTGAGGAGCGTTATGGGGATGAACACACAAAAAAAGCCGTCACACGCGGCCATGCCTCGGCCCGGGCGCGAAAGACCCCTGCCAAAGAGCGCTTTTGTCCGCGCGGCCGAAAGGGCCTGGCCGCCTGTTCTGGCGTGCGTGTGCCTGCTTATGTGCCTGCTCTTCGGCGGCATGCAGTACATGACCAATGACGACTACAGCATCCAGAACACGCTCTCAGGCAACCTGACGGGCGCGCCTTTCCCGGTCCATCAGTTCACCAGCGTGTTCATCACTTATCCCATCTCCCGGCTCTACGGTGTCCTCCCCTCCGTCCAGTGGTGGCATGTGTACAGCCTGTGCCTGGTGTTCGCGGGCCTGCTGGCCGTGCATTATTCCATTGCCCGTATCGTCAGGCGCGCCGGGCTGCAGCGCTTGCTCGGCCCGGTCTTCGCCGTCATCCTGGACGCGGCGTTCTTCCTGTATTCCTTTTCCAATGTCACCTTCACGGTGGTGGGCGGGATCGCCGGCCTGGCGGCGGTGATGCTGGTGATCGCGGGCCGGGACGCCGACAGGAAGCGCAGGTATCTGATCGCGGCGGCGGTCCTGTTCGCGCTTTCGGTCTGCCACCGGCGGGACAGCGGGATCGTGGCTTACTGCTATATGCTGGTGGCGCTGTTTTACGCGCACATCGATCTGGATATCTCCCTGCTCCGGCGGTTCCTGCGGTTCCTGGGGCTGGCCGCGCTCTTTTTCGTGCTGCTCATCGGGCTCATCCGGGGCAATCAGGCGATCCAGGCCGGCATCCAGGGGCCGGGATTCGCCGCCTTCAACGGAGCGAGATCCCGGTTCATGGATTACCCGAAGGATACCTACGGTGAGAACCCCCAGCTCTATGAAAAGCTGGGGTGGTCCGAATCGGTGTACCGGCTGGCCTCCTCCTGGTGCTTCCTGCCCGAGGAGATCACGGCGGAGACCTTCGCCGCGGCGGTCAGGGAGAGCGCCAAGGAAGCCCGGACCTTTGATATGGCGACGCTCGCGGAGCGGTGGAACGCGGCGGTCAGTGACGAGAGGACCCTGTATACCCTTCTCGTGTGCCTCATCGCCGCCGCCGGCGCGCTCATCATGACCGTCCTTTCCCGGGACCGGGGGTCGATCCTCACGGAGGTGATCGCCTTCCTGGGCACCGCCGTCCTGGTGTTCTATCAGTTCTACGGCGGCCGGGCGAACTACCGGTCGCTGGTCATCTGCTTCCTGCCCCTGGCGGTGATCAGCGTGTATCTGATGCTGAAATGTGCCGGCGGGACCCCCGGGAGGACACGCGCTCTTGTCATCGTGCTCCTCACCGCCGCGTTGATGGTGCCCGGCGCGGCGCGGGGCGCTTATGTCTCCCTGGTGGACGTGGACCGGGAGGGCATCAAAAAGGACGCGGCGGCGGAGCAGGCGCTGTATGACCATGTGATCCGTGACCCGGACAGCGTCTATATCCGGGTCAACACCACCTCCATGAAGAGCCCGGCGCCCATCTGCCCCGGGGAGAAGCCCGCCAACCTGTTCATCTGGGGCGGATCGAGCTTCCATTCGGCCTGCTTCCGGCGTCAGCTGGAGGTCAACGGGCTGGAAGAGCTCAGCGGTGACACGCTGCGGCGGGACAACGTATACCTGGTCTCGGCCACCGACGTAAAGTCGCTGGCGGAGGGCAAAAAACAGAGCAAGGGCTCCCTGGCCCTGCTCTACAACTGGCAGAAGACGGAACACGGCGCGGTGTGCCTGTCCCCGGAGGGCACGGCGGGCGAGGGCCTGTTCATTTACCGGATCCGGTATCCGGAGAGCCGTCCGGCGGATGAGGATCTTGAACAGGGCCTGTACTACGATTACACGGGCAGCCGGTTCGTCCGGTACACGGGGGACCCATCCCCCTTTGAGGGCCTGGCCCGCAAGCCCGCGGAGTACCTTAAAAAACTGGGGAACGATGACTTCATCTCCGTGATCGCGGTGAGCAAGGACGCGGCCCGCTATCTGCCGGGCCCGGTCAATGATCAGATGACAGCCATGGGCCTGATCCCGCTCAAGGGGGAGACGGACCGGCCGTACATCGCCGTGCTGGACGGCGGCCGGGTCGTT